>NVRW01000014.1 GCA_002400975.1 Flavobacteriales bacterium
TATTTTCCAAGGACTTGAATTATTGTGAACTGAATCAATGTCAGCCAGCGTTTGTATTGTTTCAATCAGCATTCAAATTCCGCACAACCATTGACTTTACATCAGAGACCTCTGCAATTCAAACTAATAGAGCCTCGGATACCTGGCGGGATCCACTTCATTCATCATYTGATAGGCYGTATCAAAGATRTCCTCAACATTTGGTTTGGAGAAATAATCTCCATCCGAACCATAGGCCGCRCGATGGTCCTGGGCSGTYAGTGTTTTGGGWGGSGAGTCCAGRTRTTGAAACCCTCCCTGCTCTTCAATGACCTTTTGCATCATGTAAGCYGAGGCGCCTCCAGGTACATCTTCATCTATGAAGGCTACGCGGTTGGTCTTCTTCAGTGATTCCWCAATCGAATGATGTATGTCGAAGGGTAGGAGGGTCTGAACATCTATYACCTCAGCCGAGATACYGACYTCAGCAAGCTGTCTGGCGGCATTTTCAACCATCCTCACCATWGAYCCATAAGTGACCAGKGTTACGTCSGTTCCTWCAACCAGCACCTCCGGAACCCCRAGGGGCACGTTRAACKCYCCAAGGTTRGTWGGTATATTCTCCTTGAGKCGATAACCATTTAGYGATTCAATTACKATTCCCGGATCGTCACCTGCTAAAAGTGTGTTATAGAATCCGGCAGCCTGTGTCATATTYCGGGGACAGCAAATGTGGATACCCCTTAGCGAGTTAATGATCGTACCCATTGGGGAGCCTGAATGCCAGATTCCTTCTAACCTGTGGCCCCTGGTCCGAATAATTACCGGTGCCTTCTGTCCTCCCTTTGTTCTRTACTGTACYGTTGCCAGRTCATCACTGRTGATCTGGATTGCATACAGCAGGTAATCGAGATACTGTATTTCAGCTATGGGACGCAGRCCACGCATGGCCAAACCAATGGCYTGTCCAATTATTGTAGTTTCCCGGATGCCTGTATCGAATACACGAAGCTCTCCATACTTTTTCTGCAATCCCTCCAGTCCCTGGTTTACACCGCCAATCTTTCCTGCATCCTCACCAAATATCAGTACCTCGGGCATCTTCGCCAGGATCGCGTCAAAATTGTCACGCAGGATGATGCGCCCATCGTCTGAATTTGGCTCCGCGCTGTATGTTGGAGCAATGGGCTTCACTTTAAGMGGAGACTTGGTTGAATGGCTATRGAGGAARGAGTTGTACCTCTCATAGTTTGCGATTTTTGCTTCAGATAGCCAATCTGCCAGGATCTGAGTCTGTGGAATGGACTCGTTCCGCACAATGCGAATTGTTTTCTTGATGGCTTCCATCAKCATTGTTCTGTCTACAGTAGTGTTTGCCYTGAGGTCRYTCAGTATTTTCTCAGTAAAATTCTTATTGGAACTCTGAGYGCTGATTTCTGCKATCAGGGCCGAGACCGTRGTAATCTCTTCTTTTATGGGCTKCTGAAAGGCYRSCCAGGCTGCTTTCTGTTCCKTTTTTACAAGATCTTCCGCTATTTGATCAATATTATTGAGTTCTTCTTCTGTRCTAATTGCMGTACTGAGAATCCACTCCCTCATTTTAGYAATGCAGTCCATATCATCTTCCCATTGAAGACGTTCCGGAGACTTGTATCTCTCATGTGACCCAGAGGTGGAATGGCCCTGGGGTTGTGTCATCTGATCAACGTGGATGAGCACGGGAATGTGTTTGGTCCTCGCTATATCGACGGCTTGCTCATAGGTATCGCACAAGGTGGGATAGTCCCAACCATTCACYTTGAAAATTTCGTAGCCTTCCCCATTTTTTCCGGCTTTGATTCGGGCTGGATCACGCTGAAATCCCTTCATCAGTTCTGAGATGCTCTCCTTCGTGGTCTGATACTTCTTTGCAACTGAGATACCGTGACCRTCATCCCATACTGACAATACCATGGGCACTTGCAATACTCCTGCGGCATTCACCGTTTCAAAGAATAGACCCTCTGACGTGCTCGCATCCCCRATGGTGCCGAAGGCAACTTCATTGCCACCATTGGARAATCCCCTRTGCYCTTTTAAAGCTTCATTYTCACGATAAAACTTAGAGGCATAGGCCAAACCGAGCAGGCGTGGCATCTGGCTTCCGGTGGGAGACATATCAGCTGAAGAGTTCTTTATCTTGGTAAGGTCTTTAAATGTTCCATCAAGGTTGAGGCTRCGTGTTGCAGCATGGGCGTTCATTTGTCGTCCACCAGAGGAAGGATCGGCATCGATATCCGGGTGTGCGTAGAGTTGTGCAAAAAATTCCCGAACTGTGAGCAGTCCGGCAGCCATCATAAAGGTTTGATCCCTGTAGTATCCCGAACGAAAATCTCCCTCTTTGAAATGCTTGGCCATTGCCAGCTGGGCCACTTCCTTACCATCTCCGAATATTCCGAATTTGGCTTTGCCCGAAAGCACCTCCTTRCGRCCAAGCAAGCTGGTCTTTCTGCTCTCGATCGCAATTTTATAATCGGAGAGTACCTCTTCTTTGAATTTGTCAAAGGAGATGTTTGCTGAACTTTTATTTTTTGTAGGCTCTTTTGCCAAAACGGGTTTATGGGTTTAAAGSAGGGGAAATCATCCTTATTTCGACCANMGCGAAAGTAATAAAAATAACCCGTTTTTCCGAGGGTGGGGTATGYYTKATCTGATGTGYAAACACCAGYATRTGCCTGTGTGWACAGTCTYGATTTTACTGCTNAAGACGAATGCTTACAAAGAATCGCGGTTGACGACTACGTGCTTTTGTGTCCGTATTTCGCGGTATGCGTATTTAAGTATGGAGATCAATTTAATCAAAACCCTCTGTCATGAAAAATAAACCAATAGCTCAGACTACACTATTCACATGCCTTATGTATTTGGTTGCCTTTTTCTTGCACACCCCTGAGTTGCATGCYCAAAAGGTMGCAATATGTCATATTCCTCCTGGTAATCCGGAAAATTCATTYGTCATGGAGGTAAATGCCAATGCGGTAAGCGCTCATTTGGCCCATGGGGATAACGTAGGTCCATGTGGTGGAGAAGAAGMAGCAGTTGTTCCCTTTGCGGTAGCGGTTGCTCCCAATCCCTATCCGGAARMAACAGATATCTYTTATACYTTACAGCAGCCTGGCCATGTAAGCCTTAAGGTATACAATCAATTCGGCACCCTGATTGAAACAATTGCTCATGAGCAGCAGGAYATAGGTGATTATTCCTATCAATTCAGCGCAACYCATCAGGGCCTTACWTGTGGGGTGTATTATTTGCGCTGTACCATTATTTATCCTTCGGAGCAGATYMTCGAAACAACYACCCTGGTKGAGCAATAATGCCGGRCCRCKCYCRGSGAGGAATTGTCAAGCATCAGATTTCRCGGCYTGAGAGTTGACCAGGCTACGTGATGTCATCTTCYTCATCTGAWTCGTAATCCTCGTYCTCCTCATCTKCTTCGTCTTCTTCATCCYCTTTATATTTTCGCCTTCTATCCCTGTCGTGGTCATCCTCTTCGAAGCAATCAATACAGGTAAGTCCYTGCTYRAGCATGGTCCACTTGTATCCYACCATATCSCCATCATAKGTGTCCGTGTAATTTTCGATGTCATATATAATTCGGTCCATGCTGTGATTCAAATAGACACTGCCATTGAGCGGAACCTTCACAATTATCTTTACCCGYTGGTTTCTCCACTTGTCCACATTGTCGATGTTAAAATATGGACCAAATTGAACCAATGAGTCAATTCTATCATAGCTGTAATTGATCTCRCYGGCACGATTTGTAGCAGCTTTTCGGGTCCGCCCCCTTGCGGAAAAGATGGTTGTGATTTCAAAACTATCGGTTTTACTGCGTCTGATGTCCAATTCGCACTCGCCGTAATTGGTTTGTTCCTCTTCATCAACATGGAAGAACCAATCATTGATGCGYAYATGTGAATCATATTCATCATCATCATATTCATATTCRTCRCCAACAACCTCAAGATAKAGTACGTTGCTGSTTGTAGGGGGAATAACTTCGACGTTTTTGGTAATGCCCTTCYTTTTAAAATCCATGGCAACYTGCACCGCTGTATAACCACCCAGGATGGCCCCYGCTACCCACAATGCCATCGCTGCAATACCGAGCCCGGGTATGTGCTTTCTGATTCCSAGCAACATTTTGATTCCATTGTAAATCAGCGCTATCACTGGAATTCCAAGAACAAGCAAAATRGAGATRGAGCTCCAGGTGAACTGTTCGCTTGTAGTAAAGAACAAATTGGATATTTGACTGTGGGCCAGGGTCGTGATGCCAGCCGGCGTTATYGATAAAATACTAGATGATCCAAACCAGGAACCCAGCAGCATGATGATGAGCACTATGCCKATGCCRATGAAGATGATCCCAATAAATTTGGCTATGGTCTTAACTGCGAAGGTGAGTATGYTTAYGATAAAATCTACAATCTTRCCTATGAAGCTTTTGGCCTGCTGAGCTGGTGCAGACCTTGAGGTGCCGTTCGCCAGGTCGTTAAAYTTTTTTTTTAGATTGTCCATTTCCTCCTTTATTGATTTCTCAATATTGGRTATGTTCACTTGCTCCCCGCGCATTTCCARCTTCTCRGCDGTGGTCTTYGCCTCYGGAATGATGATCCAAAGTATGATGTACAAGAGCAATCCTGTTCCGAGAAAGAACATGGAGAACACGAACGCCAAGCGCAGCCAGAGTGGATCTATATTGAAATAGGCACCTATACCACCACAAACCCCTCCCAGGACTTCATTATCGGGGTCCCTAAAAACCCGACGTGTCCCGGTATGTGTATAGGTTGCTCCACCTGAGCTGCTTTGGCTGTTCGGTCCATCTTGTGCATCGCTCTTGGTACTTTCATCTAAATAATCTTCTGGTTTGCCCATGACGGTCATGACCTTCTTTACGTCCTCCATGTTGATTACCTGTTTGCTCTTCGATATCTCAGCCTGGAACATCTCCGCAATCCTGGATTCAATATCAGACATGATCTCGCCCTCACCTTCTGAATTGGCAAAGTAACCCCGTATGGTTGASAGGTAGTTGCTCAGATGGTCATGGGCATCTTCATCAATGTGAAAGATGAAACCGCTAAGGTTAATTGTTACTGTTTTCTTCATTTTCTGGTTGATTAGGCCNGCACGCCNNTTGGGGTACGGACGGGTTTGTTATTTTGTCTTGTTTTTRCTGGTTGAGTTGACCGCACTTTGCAACTCTTTCCATGTTAAATTGAGTTCTCCCAGGAACTTGGTTCCCAATTCGGTGAGGGTATAGTACTTTCTGGGGGGSCCAGCCTTGGATTCTTCCCAACGATAAGTGAGAAGACCCGCGTTTTTGAGCCGCGTTAGCAATGGATACAGGGTTCCTTCAACAACGATGAGCTTGGCTCTTTTCAAGTTGACGATAATGTCCGATGGATATGCTTCTCCACCTGATAGAATGGATAAGATGCAGTATTCCAACACCCCTTTTCGCATTTGTGCTTTTGTGTTTTCTATGTTCATTGTATCTGTCTTTTCATGTGTCTATGATTGACCTTTAAGGGTCACATGGAACCTGCCTGCCGGACAGGCGGGCTCRCTTATAATAATACTCCYRKRCGTCAATCTCTCCATAATGGCTCGTTTCAGRTGTTGKTAYTATCAGATGTATGGACRYRTACTTTTTCCTGTCTGGYAGCGTGATCCTGGTTACCCGCCATCGCTSWGGYSGGTGAAYTGGATATTAGATGCCGGTATATTTTTGGCAACTCAGAACTGGGGACCCAGCCCCCTGCAACCAGTCTCAAGAATCCTGCGTCTTTGCTTCCGTCTTCGATGTTGTCATACATGCTCAATATATTTTTGTGTTTATAGGCCACGCCAAGTAGTTGMCAATACAAAGATATGTATAATAGATGGTACTATGCAATAGAAAGTACTATAAATGTTAAAAATATAGTGTAATAGGTTGAAAATCAGAACAATAAAATTAAAAAATAAATGTGTTTAATCGTAGAATGGGATAGTAATTTGGTATTTTCACTGTCTTTGAAACCCCAAATAGTGTTGTGCCGTATGCATAATAGTTGCGAAATTCAGCCAATAAATTATGAGACAGCATCGAGATTTTAACTACGGAAACCATTTGGGCAAGCAGATTGATTATCGACATTCGCATAGTTCAAAAGGCAGCTACGCAGGTCTTATTCTTCTTATTGCATTCGTTTTGGGAATGGTTTATTTCATAGGCTCCTCACTGTATGAGCCCRATACATCTCCACCGGAAACGAATAAGAAACACAGGGTCAGGTAAAGGGCATCCGGCGTTACAATCCGCTGATTTTCAAACAGCCATGGGTATGTAATTCCTTTTGTAACTGAAACTCTATTCCCTCTTTTCTCGTAGACATTAGACGAATAAAATTTGGCGAATGATTGATATTAAAGATTCCGGGGATTCCTGGAATACATATAGTAATAAAACGCAACACGGCCCTTGCCAGACTTCAAATGGGAATATGATTGGCTTGCTCTTTATTTTGGCATTCGTATTTGGAATAGCTTGCTATATAGGCTCCTTTTATTGGGATCGCGAGACGGTACCAGAAATAAGCAAGAAGCACAAACCCGCCAAATTAGATACTCGCTGTCTTCCATCTCCCGGTTTTGAAAAAAATTACGGATAAGAATCCCAGGATTATCAGGTAGATTAACTCCGTATACCAGACTTCTTCAACAGGCCACAACARCACTTTGGCGAAGTAATAAGTACAGCACAAATAAATCAGAACTGTYGTGATCTCCARAATCAAYGACATACGCGTATTGCCTGTCCCGGCAACTGCCGCAAAGAKTATCATCGATATGGGAACCAGGAGTARGGCCACTGCCACTACCCTGAGGGTGGGAACCGTAGCGATAACGAGATCTATATTATCGGTATAGATTTTTATCACKGCTTCATCRAAYAAGATCACGAGAATACTCAGYCCGAGGGAAAAGAGAAACCCCAGKCCAATTATGCGTTTCAGCAATGGCTTCACCTCCTCKGTTTCTCCCCKACYCATTGTGSTGGAGACAAGYGAATAGGTRGCGGAATARAAGGCGATGGCCGGTATCATAAGAATCAAATAAATGCTYCGTACTATATTGGATACMGCCAGGGGGCGYTCTCCCATTCCTTCTATWATAAGGTAGAAGAGGAACCATCCRCCYASRGAGATGAAGTTTTGGAACATGACCGGTATTGATACATCCAGCAAGTTTTTCATGGTGGCGATATTWACCTTGGGAAATTGAAGGAAACTGTACTTTTGGATGAAGGTGAGCTYCGAATTCTCTCCTCTTCGAAGCGCATACCAGATAAAATACATGGTTGCAAAAGCTTCTGAAATAACAGATGCGAGGGCAGCTCCTCCAATGCCCATCTCCGGRAAYCCCCATTYACCGAATATCAATGTATARTCAAGRAYAATATTYACTCCGGCCATTAYTATYGTGCTCCAGATCAARACTTKYGTCTTCCCTRTVCCTAYATAAAATGCCCTGAATGCCACATTGATGAAWGCGAARAAAATGCCGTAGGCACGATAGTCMAGGTATTCAATGCARGCCCCGTTGATTCCATCWGARCTMAGYRCRTGYCCKAARAAKATKGGWGAGGCATATTTTAGAAAAAGGAAGAYCAGTATCSCAAWGCCAGCCAGGAAGTACCATGTATGATCCAYCAATTTCCCKATRGATTGGAAATCKYCTTGTCCRTARCGCCGCGCRATCACAATCTGACTTCCGGTGCCAAAGCCCATCCCWAGCATGAATACCGCGATGTAGTACAGRCCGGCCARTCCACCGGCGCCCAGCGCCACTTCACTCACTCKTCCMAGAAAYGCCGTGTCCACYASRTACACAATGTTTTGTGCCATGTACCCAATAATGATTGGGTAGGTCATCTTCCAGATTGCGCTGTATGAATTCTCCGCTGAYATTTCCTTYATRCTTTTAGTCTGAACCTGTAGGGAAGCTCTGCGTCTTTTCCRGCATAMKCAACACCGATGCGCGGGCCCGCAATAATTGAATTKGTGGATATGTCAACACCCCGGTCCTCAATCCAGATGCGGTCTCCTCTAAGATCGCTTCCCGAATCGGCCGTGGTGATACCCAGTGCCTGAGAAACGGTTCCCGGCCCTCCTGCTATCGCCTTTGTGCTCTGTTCGTTCATCCCTCTTCTGCTCCTTATTGTATCCAYTCCGACCTCYGGTTGRATGGCCCTGATCAATACGGCATGCGGTRTTCCCTGRACATTGGTAACTACATTAAACAGGTGATGAATTCCGTAACACAAGTATACATAGGCAACTCCTCCGGCGTGRTACATTATTTCAGTTCGATTGGTGCGCCTTCCSCCAAATGCATGTGAAGCCATATCACTTTCACCMGCATATGCTTCYGTTTCAATAATGCTGCCTCCCGTGATGATTCCGTTAACCTGGGTCATGAGGTAYTTTCCCAGCAGGGCTCTGCTTATCCCAACGACRTCTTTCCCCTGATAAAATACTTCTCCAAGCCGTGYCATCCCYTGGTTAATTGTTCCAATGCAACTTTTCTATGTCATCATAGCGGATCTTCTGAGCATCTAGCAACCATTGTATCACCTTCAATGTTTTGTCGGCTTGTGTTTCAGGAATCTGATCCACTAACTCATCAATCGTCTTGGCTTCTTCAACTAAAATCGGTTTGATGATTTCAAGTACAGTTTCAAACTCCAGATCACTCAACGCTATTTTATTGCGTTCCAGGCAGATGTCGCAAGTGCCACAGCGATAGGCATCTTTCTCGCCGAAATACCTGAGCAAGCTGATACTTCTGCACTTTGATATACCCTTTGCATAGTCGATCACTGCCTGGGACTTTTCAACGGCAAGTTTCTTAAGGTGTTTATAATTCTCTGGGGCCAGGCGCAAATTYRCGGTATCAATYCTRTCCTGTGTATATATCAATTGAGGCGATTTGTTTTGAGGGAGGTATTCAATGACCTCCATCTGTTTCAAAGCGTTCAATTGTTTCRCGACCTCGGGAACGGTGGTGGCGCACCGCTTGGCAATTTCGCCTTCATTGATCTTTACATGACCATCRAATGAACCTCCGTAGGAGCGCAGCACAAGTTTGATGAAAACGTCAAAYTTGCTATTCTCTACCTGAAAATTGTAGAGATCTGCTTTGTTCATTTTAAACATGATGGTTGAAGGGGATTGAAAAGCATTGGTTGTGCTCAGTAGTCCTTCTTTCTCCAGGAACTTGATAGCATTGAATATTTCTCTGGTRTTGATCTTGTAGGTGGTGGAGAATTCCTGAATGTTGAAATCAAAAGCRGTTCCCTCTCCGGCTCCTACAGCCAGCTGAAAACTATTTCCGAGACATTGGTATACTTTCCTGATAGTTTCAATGGTTGGAAACCCAGACTTGATGTGTTGCTCAGCTTCAAGTTCATCCGACGTATTGTAAAGAAGCACGGCATAAGCCTTMTTTTCATCGCGGCCKCCTCTTCCGGCCTCTTGAAAGTATGCTTCAAGGGAATCCGGMGGTTGATGATGRATAACGAATCGAACATCACCTTTGTCTATWCCCATTCCGAAGGCATTSGTAGCCACCATTATACGACACTTTCCCTGCATCCACAATTCCTGTTTTGCRGTSCGCTCCTGRTGCTCCAATCCAGCATGGTAAAARTCTGCTGAGATCCGCCGCTTCTGTAAAGACTCAGCAATTTCCTTGGTTCTTCTTCGATTGCGAGCATAGATAATTCCACTGCCTTGYACTGCGTTAATGATCTGYAGCATCTTTTTGTTCTTATCATCTACACGGCGCACTACGTAGGAGAGATTTTTGCGTTCAAAACTTTTTTGGAAYACGTTKTTTTCCCTGAACATGAGCTTGTCCTGGATATCAATTACCACTTTCGGGGTTGCTGTTGCGGTCAGTGCAATGAAGGGAAGATTGGGTTGCAACTCTCTTATTGCTTCAATGTTCAGGTAGGACGGGCGAAAATCATATCCCCATTGAGAAATACAATGGGCCTCATCCACGGCGCAGAAGCTGACATTCATTTTTTGTATGCGCGTCCTCACCAACTCTGAGGATAACCTTTCAGGTGAGAGATATAGAAGCTTGGTATGGCCRTARATACAATTGTCCAGGGCRGTATCAATTTCCCTTGGCTTCATTCCTGAATAGAGCGCAACAGCAGRAACCCCCCTCGCCTTTAAATTCTCAACCTGATCCTTCATCAGCGCAATAAGTGGAGAGATCACTATACAAATACCATCCATGGCTATAGCTGGCACCTGGAAACAGATGGACTTCCCTCCACCGGTTGGAAGAAGGGCAAGGGTGTCTTTTCCAGCCAGTATGGATTGTATAATATCCTCCTGCAGTGGGCGGAATAAGGTGTGGCCCCAGTGCTTTGTAAGTATTTGCTGAATSGTTAGCACRGTCTTCCTGTTTTTGTCTATAGCTTGAGCAATATCATTTCATTCCCGAAAGGGTGGAATACTGGAATAATGGGGTGTTGCTGATCACGTCCCACCAATTAACCCAATATTCCATTATTCACATTTCACACATACTATCACCTTGTCAACGGAAGAATATCCCCTGATACAATATCTGCTGACCTCCGGCTTAATAATTGCACACTACTCCTTGTGATGCACTCGTTATAGATGTATGTTTGTATCCGTGATGCTTATATGTAAAGCTAAAGATTTGAGGGCAATAATCTATCGGGCTTTTGTTTTTTCAATCCTAATGTTGCAACTCACKGTGGGRGTAATATCRGGTCAGGACCTTACGTCCACTTCCAAAAAGGCAATCAAGCATTTTGAAAAGGCGCAAGAGCTGTTTAACAGCCGTCAAAATAACGAGGCGGTTCTTGAACTMCAGTCRGCTATMTCAATTGACGAAAAYTTCATTGAGGCYTATCTCTTATTGGCKGGACTTTAYACRGAATTGCGTAAATCCGGGGAAGCGATAAAGGCCTATCGTRGGGCAATTCRAATYGATCCGAAGTTCTACCCSCCCAGYTTGTTCAACCTKGGATCRCTGGARCTGCATGTSGGGGATTATTCAAATKCMAGGGAGCATTTTAAACTCTTCCTSTCTTTTCCGGGAATGGGGGAAAAGTATCGGAAGCTSTCTGAACACAATGTAGCCATCTGCGACTTYGCGGAKGTCGCGATGAAGAATCCGGTKCCGTTTAAACCAGAAAATCTTGGTCCCAATGTGAACTCTGCYTATGATGAATACTACCCGGGAATCACCGCGGACAATAACATGCTTTTGTATACCCGTCGCATTAAGGACAAACAGAACTACTTCGGYGAGCAGGARGATTTTTATGTGAGCGAGAAGTTGAATGGAGAGTGGGCTAAGTGTTACAATATGGGAGCACCTATCAATACCCATTATAATGAGGGATCCCCCACCATTTCGCCTGATGGCAAGATCATTATTTTCTCTGCTTGCGACGAAATAGATGGTTAYGGACCTAACCGCAAGGGATATGGGGGATGTGATATCTTCTTTGTCAAGAGGGTAGGAGAGAGATGGTCRATGCCGGTGAATATGGGKCCTCCGATAAGTTCAAARGCCTGGGATGTKCAACCATCCTATGCTTCGGATGGCACAACCCTTTATTTTGTGAGTCAGCGAAAGGGAAGCCTGGGGGATGCYGACATATGGGTGAGCAMACTCACTGATAAGGGAGTTTGGGGCAGTCCGGAAAACCTGGGTCCAACGATAAATACAGAGGGCCGGGAAGAAGCVGTATTTATTCATCCYGATAATCAGACCTTGTATTTTGCCTCBAACGGCCATGTTGGAATGGGTGGATTGGACATTTTTGTTTCCAAGCGCCAGGAAGATGGATCCTGGGGGGARCCACTGAATTTAGGTTATCCCATTAACACATTCAATGATGAGAATGGACTCATTGTAGCTGCYGGTGGTGAGACCGCCTATTTTTCGTCTAACAGGGAGGGTGGTCAAGGTGGACTTGATATGTATCAGTTTGAACTGCAYGARGGAGTGCGRCCGATCAAGGTTACTTATATGAAGGGTAAAGTCTTTGATAGCAAGAGCAAGAAGMACCTCAGCTCCAGGTTCGAATTGATAGATCTTGAGACGGGCAAGGTGGTTGTCGAGTCCTATTCGGATAGGGTAACCGGTGAGTTTCTCATTTGCCTGCCCGTTAACAAGAATTATGCATTGAATGTTTCCAGGAAAGGCTACGTCTTCTACTCCGACAATTTTTCACTAAAGAAGCCTGGTACCAGTTCTGATCCGTTCTTAATCGACGTGCCGTTACAGCGAATAGGYGATGGTGTMTATATTACTTTGAAGAATATATTTTATGAAACTGGTTCTTATGAATTGAGAAAATCATCATTTGCTGAATTGGGAAAACTAATGGAYTTCCTTAATAAGAATGAGAAGCTAATTGTAGAAATTGAGGGCCATACGGATGATGTAGGCGACCTGAAATCAAATCWGATCTTATCGGAGAAYAGGGCSAGGTCTGTTTATCAATATCTGTTGGATAAAGGTGTAYCTGAAGMGCGGTTGAGTTTTAAGGGCTATGGMGAAACGCAACCAATTCGTCCCAATACGAATGAAGCTGACCGGGCCAAGAATCGGAGAACGGTGTTTAAGATAATATCCTTCGAATAGCGCTTAATTTGGTGGTCCTGGGTAATGTCCATATTGCTTAAATTATGATGGGATCATGGCGTGCTAAAATAGGATTGATCTTCTTKAGTACTTTATTCACARTCCTSTTATGTGAGTGGATATTYCGCATTATATTATTCGGGAACRGTGATTATTTTGAGTTTCTGAGACAGCCATCCTACTATGCRAGTTATGTCACCTATGGTAAGAACCGGGTATATAGGGATGATTATTGGAAGTTAAATTACTTGTTCCAAAGAGAGTTCAATATTGAACATCCACATCCGATGCTTGGGTGGACGGGTTTCTTTGATCGAAGCACCTTGAAACATCAGGATCAAGAAAGGATTGGAGAAAAAAAACCGGTTCTGCTCTATGGAGATTCTTTTGCCATGTGTGCTGAAGAGGTACCGTGTTTTGAAGACATTCTCAACRGTGATAGTGCTTTCTCTTCCGGYCATTTTTTRTTGAACTATGGTGTGGGGGGRTATGGTGTAGACCAAATTTATTTRCTCTTTAAAGAAACGGTAGGTGAATTTGAAAAACCATTTATCATTTTCAGCCTGTTAACCACGGATATGGACCGGTGCATGCTAAGCGTTCGCGATGCSCAGAAACCATAYTTTACCCCRAYGCAAAACGGGATTGAACTAAASGGGGTACCCATTGTTTTGAGTTCTGAAGCGTATTTTGAAAACAATCCACCGGAAATCACATCGTATTTRTTCAAKAAGCTTCAAAATACCATTATTGAACCYTTGTTTCCRRAYAAACAGCGTGCTGYKGAATACAGGCAAGAAATAMAGGCACTKAACAAGCTGATCCTGGAAAAGGTCTTTGTTAAATTGAAGGAATATGAAAACAATTTTGTYGTGCTGRTYTTTCAACCTGAACATCATGGAATGGCRGAYTGGCGCTTGCCTTTTTTACGAGATTTRCTGGAGGAAAATGAGATTCCGTATATCTGTGAATTGGATTTAAGAGAATCCGACACAACCTATASTGGATATACAGCATCTAATTACGCGCTGCCTCTGGATGGACACCCCACGMAACATCTCAAYGMMATGATATCTAATGAGTTGARRCASTTTATTCAGGATKCATCKTATAGGGACAAAGTAGGACGGCGGAATGCAACGTGGCGGGAGAGGAAKCCAYTGAGGGATCTTGACTACTACAAAAATTTAATACTGAAGACACCAGAGTGGTTGGAGSTAGTGAAGGCTAARGCAARGGCTAAGAATGTACCCTTAGACAGTATGGTTGCCWGSGACGCGAGATATATGATCAAAAAGTAGCTCAGATTGMATGSGGGACATTGTATGGTAAATAGTGCTGCAGAATTGTTAATTCTTAGAGATCAATGAAATTGTAAGGGTCACATTAGTACTTTAGCACTYGAAGRAAATAATTTAAGCTTACAGAATAAATATGGAGTACAGAAGACTGGGCAGATCCGGAGTGCARGTAAGTGCTTTRTCATTCGGRTCKTGGATAACTTTTGGTAAACAGGTGGGCAACAAAATTGCCAAGGATTGTCTTGCACTDGCCTATGAGAATGGAATMAACTTCTTCGACAATGCTGAAGTATAYTCSAAGGGTGATTCGGAGATCGTTATGGGGCAAATTCTGAAAGAGATGCRATGGCCCAGGGACACGTACCTTGTATCCAGTAAGGTATATTGGGGAGGTGATCTTCCGAACCAAAGTGGTTTGAGCCGGAAGCATATAGTGGAGGGGTGCAATGCATCTCTGAAGCGAATGCAAGTTGACTACTTTGATCTTTACTTTTGCCACCGGCCTGACTTGCACACTCCAGTGGAGGAAACGGTGTGGTCTATGCACAATCTTATTTTGCAGGGCAAAATTCTGTACTGGGGAACTTCAGAATGGACGGCTCAGGAAATACAGGAAGCCATCATGGTTGCAAAGGTAAATAACCTCATCCCACCAATGATGGAGCAACCTCACTATAATATGTTCCACCGCAAGACCTTTGAGGTTGACTATTTCAAATTGTTCAGGGATCATGGGATGGGAACCACTGTTTGGTCTCCTCTGGCTTCGGGACTCTTAACGGGTAAGTACAATGATGGAATTCCAAAAAACTCAAGGCTTGCCATGGAGGGATTCGGTTGGCTCGTAGAAAGAACCTTGATCGAGGGTCGGATTGAGAAGGTTAAATTGCTCGCGGAGATCGCCGCGGATCTCAACACCAATACCACCCAGATGGCGCTTGCATGGTGCCTTAAGAATCCAAATGTAAGTACGCTCATCTTAGGCGCCTCTAAAAAGGATCAGCTTCAGGAGAACTTGCAGTGCTTTGAAGTGGTTGATAAACTTGACGAAGCTGTAATGGAGCGTATTGAGRCTGTTCTKGATAATAAGTCRGTGTATCCTGAATATTAGAGATTTCAGATTACCTCTGCCAATTGCGAATACCAACCGGGCCGGCATCCTTAGTTCTTACCCCGGTTTCACTCATTCATANATGGTCGGGTGGAAYRRYATTGCAATTTGAAACYGGCGRATAGGTTGAGATTGCGGGGACTCAGTAGACATTCTGCTCAATAGCTTCTCCTGTTCTCAGAAAAAATTCCGGCCCGTAGGTYCTTCCATTCTTGAARACAATATTTCCATCCCGGAGATAGTAGATGTCATTCCCCTCTGGTCTTATCAATAAATCATTCCAGGAGACTGTTATATCCTCAATGTGTTCATTTGTGATTGTAAAGCGAAGTACAGTGTTTTTGCCCCTTGGTTTAAATTTATATTCGATCAGTGCCCGGTCATAGTCTATTAATTTAACCAGTTCCCCAAAAGACCACGATTCCGCAAATATGATATTCCCGTCTKCRTTTAACTCATCRAAGTAGAGTCGTGCTGTAGGATCAAGGTCCTCACAAAATTTAACCCACAGSGATAGGATATATGAAACGGAGTCCTGCATGGGCAATGTTGCGTTGTAGATCACATTTTTGTCATGCACATTTCCCTGAGATATCCTGGAATGCCTATGTTCAATTTTTCCGTCCTGATCTATTTCATATTCATGGTAAAAATTCGGTACTGAATCCCTGGTAAGGAATCCACCAACCTGGTGCAGCGTTGTATCCCCCACTTCAGCCCTGTTCGAGCTATAACGTTCATTTAACASGTCATAGAAATCCTGAATACTTAGTTTTGCCAGGACAGCCTGGGCGTTGAAATCAAGAACCATCGCWTGTTCAACCAGCCTGCGCTCATCTGAAGAGAGAGGCACTCCCCTCTCAATCCATAAGAGCATCGGCTTGGCGTTAGGGTAATCATCAAATACCTCAAAAGGTCCAWATGGCTCCAATACCAATTTAAGGTTGTTGATTGTCTGAGACAGAGAGGTGCGACTCATTATTGAACCAATCATGGGCAAGCCCGAGACTATGGAGGCGACCATCGTATTCCKKCCAATTTCTCCCTTCTSGGCGCGTGMAATGTTTTCYGATCCGGAATGAAAATAAGGGAGTGGKAGTATMGCCTGGTATTGGCTGGCATCTATGTTTAGTATCGGACTCATCTTGTAAGACGCMGAACTTGTAGATTCCAATTCGYSSGTCGTGCCCAAATTGTAAAATGGCCKGACCTTTTGRAACAARTGTGCCTCATAKGCCAGAAGGATAACTCCCAGTGTCAGGACAAGCTTGCTTATTCGGGCAGGTTGAAKMCTCTCKGYAGCWACCCTGTACAGTGTGATAAACGCAACGATGTTCATTCCGAAATAGAACACCCAGGAGAATCGTGCKATACTTCKGAATTGTTTCAAMGGCCCTAAATAYTCCACWAGAAATTGGAGYTTGAATATAAATGGAAATCCAAACGAAAATAAGAGCACGAGAATRGAGGTGAGGAATAGCATATTGAGATCTGCGTTATTCGTGATGCCAATAATTTGCTTGCCTTTTGATTTTGCAAATTTGACTSCTGCTAGCAGTARATAGCGCGCAAAGAAAAACCCGGGTATCAATCCTGTGTAYGCAATTSCTTCCCATTCAATTTGTCTGATGGGTTTGATGGAATGGATGAAATTTCCTATCGGATAMSYGATTGGCAGGAAGATACCTTGCCAAYRAGCACGATAGTCAAGAAATCCATATGGGCTGGTCGGCCTATCCTCSACGGAGTCAGTTAAGAAGAACCAGAATCTAATCAGGAAAAAGGGAAGAAACACCTGGATAAATAAGTTCTTCCCCACAAACATCATCTGCTTTCCGCTTACATTTTTGAAGAAGGTGAGCCCAAAGTAAAAGGTCAGGAAAAAGGCGTTTATGGCGAAATAGTACATATGTAGCAAAGAGGACAAAAGGACAAGGGCCCCAAGTAACATGCTGTTTCTAAGGCTGGAATTGTGATAGAATCGCAACCAGAGCAAYATGCACAGGGGGATGATGAATCCGTAAGCCAGGGCATAATGTCCGCCCATTCTGTGTATCTGGGGCGCCATAAAGCCAATTCCCACAGCGAAGGGRATSGCCCATARATCTGGAATCTCATATCGACGGAAGATGAGATAGACAATCAGGCAGGTTATAACAATTGAAAGGAGCATGAGAATATTCATGATCCCAACAGTATAATCTGAAATGTCGACGARATTACGYGAKATGAATTTTATTGTATTTGAAAGCAAGGGCTGGTTGTCYGTAAATACGATGTGTTCACCATAGGGRTAGTTCATYCCTTCAAAATGGCTGTAGGTMGAGTCGTGCTTGATGTGATAGATGAGCGTGTAATAATTCTTGAAACCATCGTTTGAATCACCTARGTAGAAACTGTTCGGATTGGTGATCAACGTAAAGTGGGATACAAAGATCAACGCAGCYGCTACACCAAAAACCSCYRCACTTCCGATAAATATCCTAGGCATCACGRGGGGATTTTCTATTTGAAAATGCGAGCCTGAAGAAGTTAAAGATCTCAATGATGAGAAYGTTCATGTGGACTTTGCTAAAGACMACTCCATCTCTCAAGGAAACMAGTACCGGTTTRGACGTGATYGCTTTTTCTTTAGCAAGTAGCATTACGAATTCCAGATCAAATAGGAACCTGTTGATGGTRGTAAACAAGAATATGCGCTTGCCAKYCTGATTGAAGCCYTTCAATCCACATTGTGTATCTGTGATGCKGAGATTTAACAATGCTCTYARAGCCCAGCGCAGTGCCCGGGAAAGAAATTTTCTAAAKGCRGGCACTTGTTTGTAATAGGCATCTTCTCTATACCCAAGTGCRACGTCYGTKCCGTTACAGAGTTCTTGATAAAYGTTGAGCAGGCTCTTCACCTCGTATGGGAAGTCGACATCAGTGAAAATAACCAATTCCCCGGTAGAAGCCTCAACTCCCGTTCGCAATGCGTGGCCTTTACCTTTGTTAATTGGATACTCCAAATATTTCATTCCGGGAACCGCCTTTTTGATTTTTTCGATTTGCGCGTTCGAYACCTGAAAAGTTGAACCATCATTTACCAGGATCAASGACGTATGATYGTTGCCTGCYTYGGAAGCGATGGCTTGATAGTAGTGAATGAGCTTGTCTTCCCAACCCGGTTCGGGATTGTAACAGGGAATAATGATATCAAGGGAATGTTGCTGACTGGGCATACRNAAATGAGCAAATTGCTCCGTGGAGTTATTCTGAGGTCAACACAAGCTTYCCCTTGTATATTTCGGGTGGCTCCTGTTTAGAATTATCGTGAATGGTGATTTCATACAAATAGATTCCCGCTTGTAATCCGGATCTACTGAAAGTATAGGGCAGTTCCTTACCAATGTCAATTGAGTTGATCAATCTRCCRGCGAGGTCATATAGTTGAAAGTAAGTGGTTTTATTGAACAACTCAGCGCCACTTATATCAATTGTAGCACTGTATTTCGCCGGATTTGGATATACCGAAATTATCCGCATYGGGTTTRTAATGTTTCCCACACTGACTGGTGCATCCGCAATAGTCGTATCCTCATACGTAGCATATRATGGGCTTGGAGGAAACACCGCTCCGGTGTAAGTCCTSACYAGSGAATCTGTTGTAATGAGAAKCATATCCGTTAGGCCGGTTCCGATACTGGTCGTTGTACCTAGCAAGGCCAGGCCACCGTTGGGCCTTAACGCCAAAGAATGACCAATGTCAGAAAGAGAATACCCTATATTAGTACCRGTAAGAAAGCCWCCCGCCYRATCTGTAATAATGATATAAAAGCTCTCTTTCCCTACACTAAAATAGTCGCTATAACCTAAAAGCCCGTATCGTTGTGGCGTCAATTGCACCAGTGACATGCCTTCCTCATCACCTTCTACTGAACCAAGCGGATAAAACCAGGTCATGATACCTAAAGGGCCTACCTTTCCGAAATAAAAGTCCTTATTCTTAGCATTGTAACTCGTAGTCGTGCCGAGAAATGCAAATCCCAAATCGGTTGATTGCACCACACTATTGGCAAAGTCACTGCCCGTGCCTCCAAAAATACCTGTCCAGATTGTATCGCCCTGRCTGTTAAGCCTRATRAGATAAATATCACCACTATCCACGTCCAGGGTGCTGGTGCCGCCCGTAATTATATAGCCTGAATCAGTTGTTTGTGCAATTGATCTGCCAAAATCCTCTTCAACACCKCCATACGTTCGRGTCCAAAGRGAGTCGCCATTGACATCTGTTCTTATCAGATACACATCGTTGTTCCCAGCTCCATAGCTGTWTGTTTCGCCAACAATYGCGAAACCGTTGTCAAAGGTTTCAACAACCTCATAGCCAAAGTCCCAATCTGCTCCCCCATATGTTTTTGTCCAGAGGGTATCTCCAASATTRTTGATCCTKATRAGATAAAGATCATATCCACCTGCGCCAAAGCTATTGGTATATCCAGTGATCACATATCCAGAATCRGCAGTTTGCTTCACATTTAGGCCAACATCTGTATTTACACCACCGTAGGATYGGGTCCACTCAACCGTCCCTATTGAATCTGTCTTAATTAYATAKAYGTCAGAATTGCCCAGTCCGAAACTTCCGGTGGAGCCTACCATAAYATACCCGCTGTCCAGAGTWGCCGCAATGGACRYGCCYTCMTCATAGCGCAACCCACCAAAGGTGCGYACAAAAGTGGTATCCATGCTAATTCCCTCCAAAGCCGAGAGCAATGACAGCAATATCATAAGGGTTCGGATTCTTCTCAAAATYTYYTYTTTASTCCRAMRWATGCAGAACTGGTTCCAGAACTCATTGGAAAAATAAATCCCCCTAAACTTCTGGAGCCAATGCCAATTTCAAAACCACCAATGCTTATTCCCGTATGGATACCAAAGTTGAATCGGCCATATCCCCCAAACTCCATGACACCACCGACGAGAATTCTTTCTGAGAGCTTCTTTCCTCCACTCAAATATATCATCGGCGAATAATTGGCAAACAACCTGAGAAYGGTTCCCATTGAAACGTATAARCCACCCGTATTTTCCTGGTACATTTTCAGATGGAAGATCCCYGGGAGAATATTGGCAAAAGAACCAAACATCTCTTCTGGTTTAACTACTYGATCCAATGAGTCSGCTTGATCATCCGCCCAGGTTGATGGGAGCACNRACCCCTKSNGGAAACCACACACCTGCATTGTTGATCACAGAGTCTTTGAACGTGGTYMTSGACTTGTTATCCCATGTGATAAATCCRAGGTCGTTGGCYTCAATTCGTAAATAACCCTTCCAATTGCTCTCGTCTTCTTCWGCATKCTGCAAYACGTGATAGGGTACCTGATAGAAGGCATCGACTGAAACTCCCCATCCGTTCATATCRCTCAAGCGCCTTTTGGCTGGRTCTGAYTCRACSGATCTGTARAGYAAATCAAGCTCATTGTTAATGTTAAAGTTCAAGGGGCTGGTATACAAATTTGCTCTSCCAATATTCACTTCAYTGAACTCYTGACCTTTCAGGAATGCCAGACCTACCCCCCAAACTGATTTATCYTCATTGACTTTTATCAGTCCAAGCTGCATTTGCTGATAGTGCAAAAAATTAGAATTAAAAGTTCCCATYTCCGCAGTGTCTCCYASAAATGACTTGTTGCCATAGAACAAAACCGTAAASAGGTCATCTGTAAAGAGGGCGTCTCCGTGAAYTCTTTCAGCGATGTTTACATAATAGCTGAATCCGCKCTTGCCAAATAATGTGTCAATCTTGTGAGAAAAGAACAGCCCRTASYKCATRTCTSCACCKGCYTTRTTGAACTTCACCARCCTYTTRGAGACCTTGTCGARYACYTYCTTYTCTATGTGATTTCCCCTGAGRAKGTCCATRTACAACCGATTGGTTAGSGCAGTGGACCCGAGTTGGTAYTCTCCGTATAATCCCAYYGACATCCTGGAGGAGTCSACACCRTAATCTGAAATGCTAAAGYGGGATTGTCCTGACACAGCATTGGTGGCRCAGATCACAATGARTATGTATAGSACTTTTTTCACTTGCTACTTTATCTGGACTCTRTAGATGAAGTCACCCACCAATTTCAAGTCTATGTTGTAATCATCGTAAATGGTCACGATCTGATTGGATGGTTTAGTTGTGAAAACAGCTTTAACTATGGCCTTTTTYGCCTTTTCAAAGCCGATCAYTTTGYTGTCATCAACYGGAATGTCTAGCCTGGATTCGAGYTTTGCAGTTACCTTATTGTCYATGCCAATYGGGGCAGCYGAGATCAAGTTGGCCTGAGACAGWATAAGGGAATCTATGAGAGAAAAGTTCTCATCATATAGATATACTTGTAGKCGTGCATCAAACGGGAACCCGTTKTTGGCAAACAGGTAGAAAAATCCTCCGATGATGGTCTTCTCATGTTCTGATTTTGGATCCTTKCCCARGTCAAAATCCACCGTGTCTACTATTGTCAAACCATCRGCTGAGAACCGCGCAGGAATTTTCAAGTCTACGCCGATCTTAAGATCKGAGGTGTAGTAAATGAAGTCATTGCCATTTGAGTTGTTGCCAAATGGATTGATTTTCAKTGTATAGGTGTATTTAAATTGGTCTGGAAGTGTCTCAATCAGGGCRTCTACATTGGAGTTAGATGTATTCATGGTAAGTGAATACTCGGAGTAGGTAAATGGGGTTTGMAGCGTGGCAAAATTTAATGCCCGACTTACATTAATCGAGTTGCCAATAATAGAGTGGTTCAGGTTCACAGACGCACCACTTATAGTGTTAATCGACTGAAGCGTGTCGATTTTTAGCTGTGCRTCAATTCCAAAACCGTTCTCTATTKTCATTATCATCCCAATTGAATCAAGGTCSAGRTAGCCACTKGGAATATTTCTAAATAGGTTGATGGTGTCCGTGAATGARTCGGTGACGTCAGACGAACCAAAATATCCAGCGGCAAATTCYGTTTTGATACTGTTGAAGGTGTATTTAATATCAAATTGRTCACCYTGGCTAATTAKAACGGAGTCCGTTGCAGCAGGACTAATGATAGCTGMAAAYTGTGCRACAACAGTRTTGAAGTCGTTCAGGTTAACTCCCCGCATATCTATKGAATASCCACTTAAGTCATAAGTACGTRTAATTGTCGCCATKGAAGTCTGRGTGCCYGCGGGYACCARCTCRCTTATSGAGAACGGCACTCCTCCTTTTAAGGCATTTTGCATTTGGTAAGTCAGTTYAACTACTTCCTGGATGGAGCTGCTGAGCTCAAATGTTATTGATCCCGACCGAATCTTTACCTCCTTGAGTTCAACACTGTTTAAATCGTATTTCGTCTCTTCCTGGGCATTCCCAAGTGTTGGAATGGCTCCTCCCGGAGCGAGCTTAATGGTGCCAAACGGAAGAATGAAGGTTTCCTGGATTGTTTCATCTGGAATGTTCACCAGCGTGTCCAATGACAGTCGAAAAACGTTACCATCAAAGGCGATAGACAGGGCTCCATCAGGTGCAGAGGCTAAAAGAGAATCGGCAATGAGGTTGCTTAATGATAGATTCGTTCTTAATAATGGAGCCACGATGTCCACATCCCAGGAAGGACCGGTACCGTCTTTCCGGCAAGAAAGACCAATAACGCATATCAGCGCAAAGTATATTAGCAGGCGATGTATTCTGGACATGGTTTATCCTCGTTGGAACAAAGATAGTTCATTCAATAGAATGGGAAATGAACGGCAAATCAGGTGAATTATTACCCGATGGACGCATAGATCATAGAGTAGCGCAATAGTGCCGGTGATATATGAAATGCGAAAAGGTTCAATGAGTTTATCCCAAGAGCATATGTATTTGCAAATCCGTGATCTGATAACATGCGAAATTCTATGGAATCCTGGCTTATTGCCCKTGCYYSGCTATTGCACYTTTTGTGGATCTGSYNAGGGMGTGATTTGGAATCKNATTTTTCCTTRGCAAATTGYTGAAAAGAAGTGTTTGTRACAGAGGGACGCCTCTTGGAGTGATTRGSATACCATCAGGTGATGATATTTGAGATAGMCCAAATTNCAGTCAATCAGTAACCATATTTGGAACCCCAAAGTGATCTCAACCGGGCTTTCATTTCATTCTCTCTRTTGTTATCTGAGGGCTCRWARAGGGTAGCACCAGATATTTCATCYGGRAGGAACTCCTGATCTGAAAAATTGYCTTCATAATCGTGGGCATATTGGTAGTCTTTTCCGTAGTCCAGTTCTTCCATGAGYTGGCTTGGTGCATTCCGAAGATGAAGAGGAACAGGCAAGGCRCCCTTGTCAGCAACAAGGGATTTCGCACTCTTAATGGCTGCGTAAGATGCATTGCTTTTCGGTGAGCTGGCCAGATAAATAGCTGTTTGTGAAAGTATCARTTCACATTCYGGGTATCCGATAATGTTGATGGCCTGAAAACAGTTGTTTGCAATTACCAGTGCTGTTGGATTTGCATTTCCAATATCCTCAGATGCCAAAATGAGCATCCGTCTTGCTATGAACTTTGGATCTTCACCTCCCTCGATCATCCGGGCCAACCAATAGACRGCGCCATTCGGATCACTYCCCCTCATTGATTTGATGAAAGCGGAGATTATRTCGTAGTGYTGCTCGCCGCCTTTATCGTAAAGGGCAATATTCTGTTGCGCGTGCTCCATAACCACCTTATTGGTAATGGTTGCTGAAGATCCTTTTAGTCCATTTAACACCAATTCAAAAATGTTGAGCAGTTTGCGGGCGTCACCTCCTGATAACCTCAACAAGGCTTCGTYCTCGTTGATTTTGATCTTTTTGTTCTTCAGGAAGRTGTCGGACTTGATGGCCTTATCCAATAATTGAAGCAGGTGYTTCTTCTCCAGCGACTTTAGTATATAGACCTGGCAGCGTGAAAGTAGGGGAGAGATCACYTCAAAGGACGGATTTTCGGTTGTGGCGCCTATCAGCGTAATAATACCCTGCTCCACCGCCCCCAGCARTGAATCTTGCTGGGATTTGCTGAATCGATGGATCTCATCTATGAAYAAGATRGGATCGGTGCCTTCAAAGCTCAGTTCTGTTGCTTGCCTCTTYGCCCGATCAATTACYTCMCGTACGTCCTTAACACCAGAGTTGATCGCACTTAAMGAGTAGAACGGTCGGTCCAGGCTGTTGGCGATAATGGATGCCAATGTTGTCTTGCCAACTCCAGGAGGTCCCCATAGTATCATCGAAGGGATATTCCCTGATTTGATTGCCTTGTTCAGAATGGCCTCCTTTCCAACAAGATGCTCCTGYGCTATAAAATCTGAGAGAGTGGCAGGGCGGAGTCTCTCAGCYAACGGTTTGTGAACGCTCATGTTTGAAATTGATTACCATAAAGGTAGTACCCCAATCCCAAATCTCAAGTCTCAAATCAATTTATCTTTTCCCAGTCCTTTAAAGAYTATCAGGTAGGAGGTTCCTTTTTGCGGACGTCTCTCAATGGTTCCATCAATTTGCTCAACAAGAATTCTAATTAGTTCCATACCCATTGTAGATGGTTTGGTAATGGACGCATCAGTTTTAATTCCWTGTCCRTTGTCACTTACGATCAGCTTATATCTCCGGTCTTCYGTCTTACCCAACAACACAGATATTTTTCCAGCTGTTTTTCCATCAAAAGCGTATTTAATGGAGTTTGTGATGAGTTCGTTGATGATCAAGCCCATGGGTATCAAKGTATCTATTGACAATTTATCCACGGTTATTTGAAGGTCGAGAGATATGTGTTTATCTATGCTGTAAGATCTGATCAAATTTCCCGCAAGCAGRTTGATGTATTCAGTTATATCGATATGGGCCAGGTCAGCRGATTGGTACATTTTCTCATGWATGAGCGACATKGATTTGATCCGATCTTGCGATTTCTTGAAGATACTCAGTATGTTCTCATCATCTATATAGCTGGATTGAATGCTCAAAAGGCTGTTAATCACTTGRAGGTTGTTCTTAACCCTGTGATGTATTTCCTTRAGTARCAGYTCTTTGTCGTCCTTYTGTCTTGTGATTTCCGCCGTTCTTATTGCCACGAGTTCCTCCAAYGTTTGTCGCATATCTCTCAGCTGYTTTGTSCGGAAATAAATGAGACCGTAAATCACAAATCCGAAACTKSCAAGTACAAGAATATAAAACCACCACTTCCTCCAAAATGGCAGTTCGATTTCAAACGCGAACTCAGTGGCTTYCGTRTTCCACAGCCCGTCGTTGTTTACGGATTTCACCTTAAATACATACTCGCCGGGTGGAATATTAGAGTAAGTCGCTTCGGTTTTAACGGTTGGTGGAGACCAGTKGTCATCAAACCCCTGAAGCATAAATTCRTACCGSGTCTGYTCWGGTGTTCTTAAATTAATMCCRATRAATTCAAAAGTGAGGTGGTTCTTGTCATGCGGTAGYATTAGTTCTTTTGGAAGCTTGTGCCAAAAATTGGAGCCCTGGCTGTATTGAAASAGGTCCTTGTCTTCAAGAAAGAGTTTGATACCSGTAATATTGGTAATTGTCTCAATRYTATTGTTRAAATCTTYCGTTGGGTCATAYTGAATAATTCCYTTAACGGTGCCAAACCATAGCTTTCCRTCMTTGTCCCGGAACACTGATCGRCTATTGCATTCAATTCCYGAAAAGCCCTGGTTCTGGTTATAGTTTTTGATCCACTCRATGTTSCCGGATTCATCTACAAAGAGCTTGTCSACYCCCTTGTTGGTCCCRGCCCAAATATTGCCGTCTTCATCAGAGGTYAATAGATATATTGTATTYGAYAATAAGCCGTCTTGTTCCGTTAGTGACGTAAAAKTTTCACCGTCGTATACCATAATACAACGRTCRGTTCCGAAGTATATATTCCCAGYCCGATCYTCTGCAATTGAGCCAACATATGTATTGCAAAATCCGTCCCTTGTGCTGTATGAGGTGAATTCATTGCCGTCGTATTTGTTGACTCCGGTCCCCGTACCAAACCACAAATTGCCTTTCGAGTCAGCATACATAGAATGTATATAGTCGTGATTAAGTCCATCKGCCGTGGTGTAATTTGTAAAAGTGGAGCCGTTGTATTTTAAGAGGCCTTTTCCATAAGTTCCCAGCCAGATATTACCCGCCTTGTCTTCCATAAGAGATCTGATCTGATTGCTTGGAAGCCCGGTCTTTGTAGAGTAATTCGTAAATGAAATGCCGTTGTACTTACTTGCGCCGTTTTCAGTTGCGAACCACATATTRTTCTTGCTATCCCTGATTATAGCACGCACATTGTTTCCTGCAAGCCCGTTTTTTGGAGTGAATTGTGAGACTTCCGATTCTCCGTTGCCATTAGAGAYGTATCTGTAAGCTCCATTAGTTGAGGTMCCTACCCAAAGGTTGCGATCACGATCTTCACATATGGCGAAAATATTYCTGCTGCTCAACCCGGGAGTATTGTAGTAATAGGTGAAAATTTCATCCGAGAATTTAATTACTCCTCCACCGCTTGTTCCAAACCAGAGATTGCCTGACCTATCCTGCAAAATTGATAGAACAACATCACTTTTCAGTCCATTTTTATAACGGTAATTGCTTAAGGTGCCATTSGYATATTTGAATACTCCTCGTCCATTCGTTCCAATCCAAAYATTTCCWTTATCATCWGTGAGGATAGCRGGGACCGTRATATTATCCAATCCCTCATCTGATCCAATYTGTTCAAAATCATGAGCTCCACTTYTTATTGATGAGGCACTTAACCGTATCAATCCCCTCCTTTCAAAGCCCAACCACATATTTCCTAAACTGTCTTGCGCAATGGCGGTAACTTGATCATAAGGTAATCCTTCGGTYCGTCCTAAGGCAGTCAGTTGGCYGYYTTCGTAGATATAAATGCCGTTTGTRGTACCTATCCAGATAGCTCCATTTTTATCCTCAAACAGACTTGACACCCTRCCTGTCAAACCATYCAGGGTATTGAGRTGAGTGAATTCATAACTTTTGTTAATTATTGTYACGCCTGAGTTGGAACCYGCGTAAATATTACCTGATCTATCTCTTAAAAGAGCCGTAGTAGCATCTGATAATATGCCTTGTTTGCGCTTATAATTCTGGAATTTCTTGCCATTAAAACGGGAGAGGCCRCCCCATGTGGCGCCGACCCAGAGGTTACCTGCTGCATCCTCCGTAATTCCTGTAACGATTGGTCCACACAATCCATCTTTTTCATCATATTGAATAAAATTCAATCCATCAAACTGGCATAGTCCTCCTCCCGCTGTTCCGAACCAGAGATAGCCTCGACTGTCTTGATAGATCGCATTTACCTGAGACTGGGAAAGGCCCTCGTTAACGGAGTACGACTTAAAATTGTACTGCTGTGCATTTACCCATGTGCAATGGGTGCTTAACAGAAGGATAATTATAGATAAGCTACTGATTCTCATAAACTTATGGCTAATCGCCTGATAATAACAATATTACAAAATCTATTATTTCTTTTRGGTGCGTATTAGATTAACTATCTCAAATTGCCCATGAAMGGTGAGATTGGCACATTTCTATCAGGATAATCTCAATGGTTTCACGTTTAGGGTTACGTCACGGTACACATATTTTTATAGCTTTGAACACGCAACACTGCTGGGATGATCGGTGCTCGGGTCCTGATGGGTGCTGCTAACTGGAATGAACGCATAAAYGACCACGGAATCAAAATTCCTGATTTACGGAGCGACCGGTTATACGGGGAAGTTGGTTGTTCATATGGCAGTTAAGGACGGGCTAAAACCCTTGCTTTCGGGAAGGAATTCCATGAAGCTTAAGCAACTGGCTGAACCACTGGGCCTTGAATATGAAGCCGTATTCCTGGATAACCAGGATGCATTGGAGAGATTATTAGAGAAGGTTGATATTGTGCTCCATATAGCGGGGCCATTTTCAGCCACGGCCCGACCCATGGTGCAGGCCTGTTTGAACACCCAAACCCATTACCTGGATATAACCGGGGAGATTCCGATTTTTGAAAAGCACTTCCGGCTTGATGATCAGGCAAGAGAGAAAGATATAATGATCATGTCAGGTGTTGGGTTTGATGTGGTTCCCACCGATTGTTTGTCGGCACATTTAAAGAAGCGTATGCCCGATGCTACAGAATTAACGCTTAGCCTGGCCGGATCTGGTGGTTTGTCACCTGGGACGGCAAAAACGGYKRTTGARGGBATWGGTTATGGCACCGCTGTGAGAAGAGATGGTGACATCATTGAAATAATAGGAGCGTTGCGTGGAAAGGCAAATTTTGGAAGAGGCGAAAGAGATACTATTGCAATTGGATGGGGTGAYGTKTCTACRGCATTYCAYACRACKGGGATYCCWRATRTCACKGTBTTCTTYAAATCTACWTCTGYRCTKAAAYTCRTTGCYGGAMTKGGKAAGRGRATSAARGGRRTRCTKGSAAAACMRTGGRTRCARMGGATTCTCAAAAACMGAATTGMRMRWWTGGTKAARGGWCCGGATGATRAGGCGMGGKCCAAWGGGTACTSTATAATTGTTGGTGAGGTTAAGAATAAGRAGGGAASTGTGATGAAATCAAGATTATTGACTCCRGAAGGATATACGCTTACATGCTTRTGTGCACTTGAAATTYTGCGACAGGTTCAACRKGGGAATTTCCGGGCGGGTTTTGGAACCCCAGCTGGGGTATATGGWGCCGATTTTATTTTGCAATTTGAGGGAGTTGAACGTGAAGATTTATAGAAATCGTGGTGGATCTTACTTGATGGGCTGTTGTTTAAGGAGCTGAGCTGTTGGCGTTGTGGCCATTCCCGACGGGAGGTTAACATGGAAAAACACCACKTGCTRCGGCAAATGTTATCMTCATGAWAATCAATATKATGAATGCTACTKCTCGCAAGCCAACRGTGGTTACGCTAGCSGTTCTGCTGTACACTTTTAGYCTKGCAATTGAATCTCATGCCCAGGATATCACYGGGAGTCTGGAGGAGCATGTGGATAGTATTATTGATAATCTGSCTGGTAATAGTGGAGATAACTTTGTGGAGCCGAATACCACTCAGCATATAAGCTGGGAAGGAATGGTGGTGGATATCCTACAGGGCGATTATTCCGCAGCAGCGGATGTGGCAGACTCGTTGAACTACCGCATCATTCAGTATCTGGACGCATCATCGTCTCAACTGTTCCATATTTTGGAGGAGAAGCTTCCCCAGCAATACTATTGGGGGACATWTGTGTTCAATACTACCCCTTGCCGAACCAAATTGGTCATTCRATCTCCACATCCAAAATATGACTTCAATACGGGAAAAGAGGGAATCTTCTGCTTTCAAAGGTTGGGAGCCCTGGCCTATTGTCTGAGYGGAACGCATAGATGCAATAGCRGCCAAAGYGCAACCTGTTCGGGYACAACAAGTACTTGTGGGACTCCAGCTGCCTCTTTTAGGATATCMGACATGGCGCATAGYATTGACGGTATGTTTCAYGCCACCACAAGAGCGATTTTTTCCRAAGTRCCTGGGGCGGTATTTGTCCAACTCCAYGGTTTTTCCAAGCAACCGACGGATCCTTATGTGATCTTGAGCAATGGAACAAGAGAAACACCTYCAGACGATTATATTCCTCTGATCAGYGCTGAACTCTTTCARGCAGATTCTTCRTTGACTTTTAAAATTGCACATATTGATACSATRTGGRCAAGGTTRATTGGRTTCACAAATGTKCAGGGRCGGYTGGTTAATTTCAGTTCAGATCCCTGCAATACTTCAGCAACWACTACGACCGGAAACTTTATCCACATGGAGCAGGAAAAAACAAAGTTGAGGGATGATAGCACCGGATGGTTYAAGGTGTATAAGGCACTTTCTTCGGCTTTCCCTTGCGATTCTGCAGYAGTTGTRGGTACACGGACAATTCCCGATCATAAAATTCGATTTTTCCCGTCACCTGTTACTTCAGACTTGACCGTTGAATGTGAGAAGATTGAGCACATAGCGTTATTCAACCATTATGGCGAAAAACTGTGGATGGAGGACCATATATCYGGAACTATAAAAGTTAACTTTAGCAAGTATGCATCGGGCCTGTATTTTTTGTTGGTGCGCAACAAAGGGGTAACAACAGTTCAGAAGATCGTTAAGCTGTAGGTTTGTATAGAACATGAAAAAGGTACTTGTCATTGGTGGAACGCTATTTATTGGTAGGTGTCTGGTAGAAAAGTTGATTCAGGATTCCAGCATTTCCATTACACTTTTCAATCGGGGCCGRACCAATCCTGGGCTGTTCCCTGATGTAAGGAGAATCCACGGAGATCGGGAAACCAGTGATATTGATCAAATTACTTGTGAGGATTGGGATTGTATAATTGACATCTCCTGTTATTTCCCCAATGGCCTTAGGGAGCTAATTCCGAAATTGAAGGGAAGGGTRGGCAGATACATCCTYGTGTCTACCGTCTCCTCTTACRCTCTTGAAGATTCTCCGTCCAAMAATGTAACAGAGGAGMATGARCTTATYRGGTGTTCGGYACAAGAGGCTATTGATASTTCCRGKCGCACTTATGGAAAGAGAAARGCYGAATGTGATCGCATTCTGCTGGAGGCGGATTGGTTRGATAAAATTATCATCCGACCGTCAATTGTCTATGGTAAATATGATTCTACCTGGCGACTCTATTACTGGTTATACCGCATTAACCTGGGGGTGTCTATGATCCTGCCAAATRACGGAGTAGATCGGAGCAATTACACGTATGTRGARGATCTGGCCAGYATACTGGTYGAATCAATGTCAATTGAGAATCATTCGATTACCTAYAATGTTAGCACGCATCCAATTATTTCTTTCAAGGATTTTTTAACCATGACCGCRTCGYTAATGGRAGAGTATCCCCAATTCATCGCTGTAAAATCTAAAAAGTTGGAACGGGAACAKATTYAYCCYGAAARTGATGTTCCACTCTGGTTAAATGGGAGTTTTATGTTGATTGATAACAGTAAATTACTCCGGGACTTTTCCGTTGAACTGGTTAACTTTGAAACGTCTTTGAGTCGAACAGTTGAATACTATAAGGCTTTGGAATGGCCTGCAYCACAGATTGGTATGGGTTTGAAGCAGGAACGGGAGCTGCTGGAGARATTGGTCTGAAGYATATTTGAGAATTACCCTAAAGAACGGGATGAATAAGAAACTTTTTATGATTTTGTTTTTCGGATGCTTCGGCATGACGTCCGAAATCTTTTTYGTTGCYTTCACRCACGCCTTCAACGGAGARGGAATATATRACGAGCCGATTTGGTCCTTAACGGGCAAGACTTATGTGTGGATGTTTCCAATTTAYGCCCTTATWCCCATTTTGGCWGGTATGGTATTTCAGAARGTGGSATCGCTTCACGTTGCCCTAAGGCTGTTAATCTATACGGCATTGATTTTCACGGTGGAATTCATCAYRGGCTTTCTCCTYGAGCAGATTACCGGTAAATGTCCCTGGGAGTACACAACTGGTTGGCATGTTATGGGTTATATAAGATTGGATTTTACTCCAGCCTGGATGTTCTTTTCCTTTTTAATTGAGCGTCTTTATTGGCTGATTGACAAAAGATTCACCTGAATGTTCTTAATTAGTGGGAGTSGTAATTAATATGGAGCAAAGCAAAARGACRATAGTRCTTGGGGCAGTGGCCTTTCCATCCAGATACGCTTTTAAGGCAGTTCACGCGCTTGTGGAAAAGGGACACGAAGTATTTCCAATGGGAATTCGGGATGGTGYAATTGCCGGAATTGAGATAATTAAGGACAGACCCAGGATTAAAGATCTTGATACAATCACGCTCTATATCAACCGGGGGAAGCAGGAGGAATGGTATGAGTATATATTGAATTCAAATCCTAAGCGGGTGATCTTTAATCCGGGAGCCGAAAATCAAGAACTCGTGATGTTGCTGAAAGAAAAGAACATTCAAACTGTSGAAGAATGCACATTGGTTATGTTGTCGGTTGGGAGATAYTGAATGSTRCTGTGAACAATATCTACTTGGAATTTCGTTATCTTRACCAATCTTATTTTGCGCTAAAAGCATGCTGYTAGAAGATCGCCTTGAGGAAATAGAACTCTGTCTCAGCAATGATGACATCAACAAYGCGAGTAGGAGGTTGATGGATATCACCTAYGAYTTTCCCTATGCTGGTGATGTGAAGTATGAGGCGCTCAGCCTTAGGAAAGAGTACAACGAGGGAAAGGAATTAGGTAGGGTAGGTTCAATATCGGAAGAGGCRAAAGCGCGGTTTATAGCTTTATTGGGGAARCTTAAGGAATTGGATGTTGAGATTCCTACATCGGATGAAAGAGGTGAGATGATATGTATGGTTCAGGGAATCTCCAAGACTTTCAGATCRCATCTGCACAATTTTCATTTTCAGTCTATYGATMTTGAGTGTCGCAGAGGATCTATCATTGGTATCGTTGGTGAGAATGGAAACGGTAAGACGACCCTGCTTAGAATGATAGCRGGAGATCTTTCAACTGACCAGGGTGCAATAACCTATTACTTTGATGGTATTCCWGATACGGAATGGCTRAGGAATAAAAAGAGGATTGCCTTTATTCCCCAGAGGCTGGAGAGATGGTATGGAAGATCAATTGACAATGTYTCCTTTGTMGCAGCCTTGAAAGGATATGCAGATCCGGAGAATACAGATCGCGTTAATTTYATTATWCACCGTCTTGGTCTCACAAAYTTTCGGGAACTCACYTGGTCCGAACTTTCAAGTGGYTATCGGCTGCGTTTTGCCATAGCTATGGTACTTGTTTGGGAACCRTCCGTTCTTATTCTGGATGAACCATTGGCAAACCTGGATATACAGGCCCAGGAGCAGCTGTTGCAGGACCTTAAGAACCTCTCTAATTCATTGCGCAACCCGGTTTGCATTATCCTGAGTTCCCAGCAATTGCACGAAGTGGAAACGGTAGCGGATCGTGTTATCTTTTTGAAGAATGGAAGAGCAGTGTTCAATGGTGGGCTGGATGAGTTTGGGGTCATGGAGCAGGTAAGAACCGTTGAGGTGAGCGGCTCATTTGACTATAGTGATCTCAACAGTCTGTTCNNAGCCTGGGAGGGAATAAAAATTGAAAAGACGGCGTCTGCGTTTACAGTGTCTTTTTCTGACCGACATAGCGTCTCGGATTTCATCAAAGTCCTAAATAACAATGGTAAGGAGATTGACTATTTCCGCAATATAACGGGCTCAACCAAGAAGCTTTTTAACGATAAGTATTAACGATCAGAATGAGCTTCATCCTCAAATACGCTCCGGCATTTTTCCAAAGATTGGATAATTATCTCCGGGTTAATCATCCATGGTTGTGGTCTACCAGGATTCACATTACCATGTACCTGGCCTTGATATTGTCCGGCGTATTCGCCTTGGTGGGATGGGCTTATGGCCTGGATATAAGGGATCTTCCAACGTTGGGTGATTCAGAAGGTTTCTTTTCGCTCCTGATCATTCCTACGGTAATCTTTATGGTTTTTACCGTGTATCACATGGCCCTGTACAATTCCGATAAGAGTTACGGGAGGAAGTTCTTGTACCAGGAGTTTTTCGTGTTTTTCATCTATACGTTGTCTTTTATATTGCCATTTGTTATTCCGTATTCGGCACAGCTGATGGTCGATCACCGAATYGCCGATTTGGTGGATGATGAAGAGTTGCATTTAGATCATAAAAATTACGATTATGGCCGCATRTATTTCCCCGACGATTCCTATGATTACGACTACTATCCTTCTGATTCCATATATATCGATGAGTATCATAGAAAAGCTTTGGGTTTTGTTGGAGGAACCGAGGCTGAATTAGCGGCATATCAGGAGTGGCAGCAGGAACTCTACCAGATGCACCGGGAATGGGAAAACATGAAGGATTCGATCTATCAGCACGAGGGTGTATTCSTRCACGAGCGACCATATCTCTATCTGGACMGGAGRTACTTTCGCAAGGCCGAATACTACTATGTCGACGAGCGAAAAGATCTTTGGGAAATCGAGGATTCTTTGCTTGAGGAATTTGTTTATCAGAGAAATATTGATCGCGATATTGCCTATGCTACGGAGGGRATAGCCAATGTTGTGCGTTTGATGGATCAGTACTCSTATGTRTCWGAWATAAAAGCTGAYCTGGATGAGCAAACCATCCTKGAGGACTATAGAGCACACAATTATARGTGGAGTTTTTCTGAGAAATATCTGGGCCCDAATCTTCACRAAGCTCGTRGTAATATGAATCGTATTGCTGAGGCTAAGAACTTTGATGGTTATATGTACGATGGATTCTGGTTCATGTTTATGTTCGTATTTCTATACTACTGCGCTATATTTTTYAATGTGTTTAAGAATGTGCATTGGAAACAATTTCTTCTGGGCTTGGTGGTGATAGGGGCTGGATGGGCCGTCTTTGGTATTATTGACGTGATGTACAATTTTCGTGGTGATTTAATGATGTCGTCTTTGATGATCTTGCTGGGGCTCTGTTTCTGGCAGTCGTTCAGGGCTTTTTCTGCTACGCGTTACACGGTCTGGATGAACCAGGCTGTAGTCCTGTTAAAYTTCTTGCTGCCTGTAGTACCATTCGCAATTTTGGGCTTCATGGATGTGGTATTGGACTTTTTCCATTGGGAGTACTTCGACCAATACCGGGAGATGAAGTTCTACTAYGGAGAGTGGCATTGGGATTATACKGACGAATATCACATCGTTGTTGAGGCCATTCGCCTGATCACRTTCTGGGCTGGCATTTTAAYATATCCCTTTGTCTGGAATACCTATGTRAAAATTCTCTATTTGCGCTTATGGGCRCTGCCTTCCAATAAATAGTTYAAATGAGYAAGGRCATATAGSATGGAGTTATCTCCAGCAGATCCATATTATGGRATGAGGCAGGCCACATGCATGCCCGACGATTGCTTTTGTGAGGCTTTGCGTTATGGTGAGTGGATTCGTCAACCYGCCAATACCTGGTCWAATCTTGGTTTTATMGTGGTAGCCATTYTAATCCTGGTTCTGATATCGGGAACCAGAACCGATCGAAAAAACCGATTGMTTACCTATCCTTCAATGTCATGGTTATTTGCCTTTGGGTGTCTTTTAACTGGAGYGGGCAGTTTTTACTATCAYGCCTCCTTCACATTTATYGGCCAATGGTTTGACGTAATGGGAATGTACTTTTCAATTACCTTTTTTCTTGTGTATAACATCGACAGGCTGTACGACCTAAAACCGACAAAGGTRTATATCCTTTATTTTCTGTTGAATGGGTTGTTGGGACTGAGTCTGTATTTTATACCTGAGGCACGCCGTTATCTRTTTGCGACATGTGTGATATTGGTRGTTGTATCRRTATATTATACCCAGTGGAAGCTTAAAACACCCATACAGTCCAATTATTTRATCTGGGCGATGCTCAGTTTTGGCTTGGCGTATGTGCTTTGGATACTTGACTTAAAGCACATTATATGTGCCCCAAATAGCCTCTGGCAGTTGCACTCTGTATGGCACTTATTGGGTGCGGTATCCGCATTGTGTATTTATTTGTATTACTACTCTGAGGAAAGCAGGAATACTATCGAATGAGTAATCTCTATTGTTCGTTCTCCTCTTATTGCATTAGCTGAATTCGCTTTGGGCCGTTTAGGTGTAAACCGCCAGAGCTGTTATGAGATTTGCCACAGTTTTGTATAGGTCTGGCTGTGAGTAAAGTATTCAAACCATCTATTTTATTGTAAATTATTGTATTAACAATAGTTGTATATACAATAATTGTATCGTTCTAGTCATCACGCAGCTTCTCCAGAAGACTGGAGAGCATTTCCGCTTCATTCCTCGTCAAATTGTCAAATGAACTTTTTAATTGTGAGTCAACCAGCGGATCRAGAAATTCYARYAATTCAAGTCCCTCMTCKGTRATGGTAATTTCYACCATGCGCCTRTTGTGTTCGCACAGAGAACGTTCCAGGTATTCGCCYAACCTTAGTTTTTCAACCAGCCTGGTGGTGTTGCTCATCTTGTAGATCATCCGGTCATTCAGGTATTGCAGGTTTACGGGAATGCCTTTCTTTCCTTTAAGAATTTTAAGGACATGATATTGCTGTTCGGAAATTCCATATGGCTTCAGTAATGCTGTTACTTTTTCAAATAACCAGTTGCCAGTGAACAGGATATTCAGTTCAGCTTTGTGAATTGGGGAGCGAAAGTTTCTTGACTTGACGCTTTTTTGAGAATTCATACTTTGATTGAATTGTTATGACAATAAATGTATATACAATTATTGTAATGCGTATGTTAATTTGAATAAATTGTGAATTGATTGGAAGATAGCACCCGACAGTGCTGGGTGTATGCCAGGGATTTATCCGGTATCTGCTGTGTTTTATAGCTGAAAGCGCTAAATGAAAAGATCAAAGGTTGTAGGTTTTTTGTCAATGCTTATTAAATTTATACCGTGAATTTAAAGTTTGGTCTTTCCCTGTACTTGGTCATTTGCTCTTTTGTCTGTCTTGGACAGAAGGGGGTGGGGGATTTCTTTGCGGATGGAAAGATGCGATTCGAATCTGGCGCCTACTCCGAATCGGTGGAGTTGTATACGTTGGGCTTGAAACTCGATAAGAAGCATATCGGATGTTACCTGGGGAGGGCCGCCGCCAGATGGGAGTTGGGAGAGTTTGAGGGGGCTCGGGAGGATTACACAAAAGCTATTAAGTATGACAAAAAGAATCCTGATTTGTATACCATCAGGGGCGAGTTCCTTTTGAAGAGGGAGATTATCTATGCTACGTTGGCGGATTTCAAGAAGGTCGTGAAGCTTGATAAGGAGAATCCTGTTGCCTATTACAATTTGGGTAGGGCGTACTATTCCTTCAATGATCAGGTGCATACGGTAAAGAACCTGTCGAAGTGCCTTGAGCTTTCTGACTCTATCACGGATGCTTGGTACATGAGAGGTTCTGCTTACCTGAAGCTGAAGGAATACAACAAGGCTATTGAAGATTTTTCAAGGGTAATCTCAATAGATGCTGGATATGCGAAAGCATATTTAAAGAGAGGACAGGCAGTTTCTCACTATATGGATTGGGAAGCAGCGTTGTTGGATTTTGAAAAGCTAATTGAAATCAGCCCGGCTAATGGCGACGCATACTTTTTCCGCGCCCAAATGCGCAAAAAGCTTCTGGATAGAGAGGGGGCGATGAAAGATTTTGMAAAAGTTRTTGAGTTGGACAGCTCTGCTTWTGACGCYATAAATAACCTGGGGTTTTTAAGGGTAGAAGCCGAAGATTTCGACGGGGCAATTGMCCTGTATGATCATTTGGTAAAACAAGATCCTTTCAACGGATTYGCCTATAACAATAGGGGATACGCTAAATTYAGAAAGGGCGACTTAAGTGGCGCAATGGCGGATATTGATCGCTCCTTAAGCACTAAGCCAAATAATTCGTATGCTTATCGCAATCGTGCTCTGGTGCATATTGAGGAGAAAAGCATACTCTTCGCATGCAAAGATCTTAAGAAGGCCAGGAAGCTCGGTTATACTGAGAAATATGGTCGGGAAGTTGAAACACTACTGCAGCGTTATTGCAAAGAATAAGGTTTCGTGAGCGCATGCTGGACTTTGTTTTTCTACGATTCGAAAGGATTGCCAGATTAGTTCCCTATACTATTGCCAAATTAGATAATAAATAATAATTAATGTAGTTAACTACGTATATTTTTTTATATATTTGCGTAGTCAACTACATAAGTATGGAAGAGAAAGACTTTTTGCAGACACTTGGATACATTGGGTTCGCAACACGATTGAAGCGAATTAGCGACGCATTCTTACATGATGGCAGGAAGCTCTACAAAGAGCTGGGCCTCGACATTGAGCCGAATTGGTACATCATTTTCAAGATTCTCAAACTAGAGAAGAAGCTTTCCGTAACTGAGATCGCAGAGAAAGTTCAGATGTCACATCCCTCAATAATAACACTAACCGATAACATGATAGCCGCAGGCTATGTCAAAACCAGACCTGGAAGGGTTGATGGAAGGGTGAGGATGTTAGAACTCACGAGGAAGGCTAAAATCCGCTTGCCTGAGTTAGAAAAAATGTGGGATGCCGGAGAAGTTGCCTTAGAGCAAGCATTTCGTGATATCAAGGGCCTGGAGATTGTAACGGAAATTGAAGAGCGGATAAGTAATAARGGATTCAAGGACCGGACTCTTTTAGAGCTGCAAAGGAGACTTAAGCGAAGTRCYAAYAAGAAATCAACTTAGCAATGGAAACAGRGACKATGRCGGATTTAGAAGTCACYATAATAAACTATCACCCAAAATTTGCCGAAGATTTTGCAAARCTCAATTTTGAATGGTTGGAAAAATATTTCAGGGTTGAAGAGTATGATTCTAAGCTATTGCTCGATCCTCAGAAGTATGTAATTAACCCRGGMGGCGAAATTCTCCTTGCTTCARTAAACGGACAAATAGTTGGAACAACGGCATTGATTGTTCGCGGGGAAGAYACATTKGAGTTAGCCAAGATGGCRGTTACCTCKGGGTTTCAGGGATTACGGATAGGTCAGAAACTCATGTATGCAGCRATYGAYTATTCAAGAAGGATGGGGAAGAAGAGAATCATGCTCGATTCAAACACCARGCTGSAACCYGCAATCAATTTATACAAAAAGGTTGGKTTTAGGGAAATCCCTTACGATCCCAATAGCCCCTATGAAAGGTGTAATATAAGAATGGAATTACTGCTGTAGATGATAGAGTTATTGGCCTATATCGCCTTGGGTATCTCACTGCTCTCGATGAACATGAAGAAGATGTTGCATCTTAGGATGTTCCATGCCTTTTCCAGTTTGCTCTACGGGATATATGGTATGTAYATAGACTCGCTTCCCCTGATTRTCGGTGGTGCACTGTTTGTGATTATTCACCTGTATCACATARTAAGAATGCTRAAAAAGGCAAACTGAGACGCTTGCAAGCAATTGGGTATTGTCGTGGTTTGAACACTAAGCCGCCTGGAGATTCGTTAACTTAGTACCTGGAAATGTCAAAATACTGGATATATATTATTGGTGCGATCGTGGGAGGAATCCTGGGATGGGCGTACTGGAACTTTATCGGCTGCGATGAGAATTGCACGATCTGGTCGAGTCCGCGAAATAGCACCATGTACGGAGTAGTRCTTGGAGCRTTTGGAATAGGGACCTTAAAGGACCTGTTGGGACGAAAAAAAGATTAAACTTCTGRATCCTCATTCAAAAATCCAGAGCAGCACTGGGGTCTTCGCTGTTTTGAGTTTAGCATCAACCTTCCGCATAAAACTATTTGATAGCGCAGGGCATCCCCAACCTTCTGGTGTCCCGCTTGGATAGACTTCATCATCTGGTACATCTTCCCAGGAGTGTAACACAATAATCCTGCTATAGGCATTGGAGTTGCTGACATCCAGTCCGTGCATCTTATAGTTGACATTTATTCCCCAATTAGAATAGCCCCGCGCACCGATCTTGTACTTTCCAAGTGAAGAACAATGACTTCCACTTTTATTGGAGAACACCGGGGTCTCTTTGGATTCATCTTCACCCCATGGACCATCACAGCAACCATGTGCACACAGACCCATGCCTGTAATGCTGTCCTTCCTGAAATCCCAGATAAAGAGCCGGTTGCGCCCTGAATGAAGCTTTGCATCAAATAGGAGGCAGAAATCAGTATTCATCTTATTCTTCTCGCAGTACTCCTGTGCAATTGCAGCCTTCGTTCTAAATCTCGATATAGGGTAGGGGGACTCCACTGTAGTAATAGACTCTCCAGCTCCCGTGGAGACGCACAAAAGCGATATTAAAAACAGCTGTTTCACAACACTTGGTAAATTACATTATACAGCGAAAAATGAGGGCCAATTATTGTCCAACCTGAATTTTAGTCAAATATATTTTCCTTCTACCTGATTCAAAATAAGTATATTTCAGAATATTTTGAAAATTCAATAAGTTTAACTTATATTTGTCATATGCAATACCAGGAAGCAAAATCCAAATTCATTCAAGCGTGGGGAACACTCGGCTCTAGCTGGGGCATCAATAGGGCGATGGCCCAGATCCACGCACTGCTTCTTATTTCGGATAAACCATTGTCCACAGATGAGATTATGGTTGACTTGCAGATATCCCGTGGAAACGCCAATATGAATATTCGGGCATTGATTGATTGGGGCATCGTCAATAAGGAGCTTAGAGCTGGGGAACGCAAGGAGTTTTTCTTTGCTGATAAAGATATTTGGGAGCTTGCCAGGCAGGTTTCCCGGGAAAGGCAAAAGAGGGAGTTGGCACCTATTCTTAAGGTTCTGGGTGAACTCGATAGCATTGAAGGTGAGGATGCAAGTGCGATGGAATTCAAACAAGTAGTGAAAGAACTAAAAAAGTTTACGGGAAATGTGAACGGCGTGCTTCAGAAGTTCAGCAATTCTGACGAGCATTGGTTTTATGCTGTATTAATGAAACTGGCGAAGTAATATTTTTTTAATCATAAAGTTTCACAAAATATTGAAAGATTAAAAACTACAAAAGATGAATTATAATGTATACGCCTACCTGATTTATCTGCCGGTTATATTCTGGATCACGTTTCGTGTGGGTTGGCTCTTTTATACGCATGGAGAGATTTACATTCTCGGTTTGTTTCAGGGAAATAAGCAATTGACAAAAGCGGTTAACAATACGCTGCTGGCGGGTTATTACCTGGTCAACCTGGGTTACGCAACTTTTACTTTAAGCTTTTGGCAACCAATTGAGACGGTTCAGGAAATAATTTCCACAGTGGCATCCAATGTTGGATTGATCACTCTGGCATTGGCATTAATGCATTACTTCAATCTGGCTGCCATAGCGTGGCTGGGCAAATCTCAATTTCTTGTCCGCAAAACTCCAACAAATGGAGCCGATGGATTAACCTCAAAAACCAGAAATCATGGAAAACTACTTCATAGTTAAAGCCTACGCGGTTTACTTACCGATTGTCATCGGATTAACCTACTACGTAGCCCATACCCTGTTCAAGAATGGAAAGGTGTTTATGTTTGATATCTTCAAGGGAAGAGAGGATATTGCATTGGCCACCAATACCCTGTTTAAGGTGGGTTTTTACTTGCTGAACCTTGGGTTCGCATTGGTAATCCTGGAAATAACTGATTCTGAATACAATCGCTTTGATACGTATCAGGAATTGATAGAAACTCTGAGCGCCAAGATCGGTGGCTTCTCAATCTATCTGGGCATTATGCTCTTCATGAACCTGCTTCTCTTCTTTAGAGGTAAGAAAAAGGCGAGAGAGGCTGGACAAACAGCACACCCAATAGCTGTACAACCGGCCCCCGTAAATAGACCTCCCGGAGAATGAAAAAGATAGTCATAGCGGGGGGAAGTGGTTTTCTGGGCAGGATCCTGGAAAATCACTTTATCATGGCCGGTGAGCAGGTCACAATTCTCACCCGCGACCGCATTTCTAGCAGAAATAAACCATCATGGGTAGCATGGGATGGAAAGAACGGTGGAACTTGGGTCACTGCCTTGGAGGGGGCGGATGTTCTTATCAATCTTTCCGGGAAATCAGTGGATTGCAGATACAATGCGAAGAACAAGGCTGAGATATACTCTTCTCGCTTAGACGCGACAGGGGCATTGGGTAAAGCAATAACAAATTGTAAAACACCACCCAAGCTCTGGATTAACGCGGCTTCAGCTACGATATATGCACATTCTCTGCAGGGTCCTAACAGCGAGAGTACCGGTACAATTGGATCTGGCTTCTCAGTAGATGTATGTCAGCGTTGGGAAGCAGAATTCAATAGATGGGACACACCTGATACCAGAAAGGTGCTTCTACGCATTGCTATTGTTCTTGGAAGAAATGGAGGGGTAATGCTGCCACTGAAAAATCTGGTTCGCTTTGGCCTGGGTGGTGCGCAGGGTGACGGTACACAATATATGAGTTGGATACACGAGGATGACTTGGTTGGCATTATTGAGTATATTATGGAGAATCAGCACCTAAAGGGTGTATTCAACACAACTGCACCATTTCCACTTAGGAACAAAGAGGTGATGCAGGCTTTCAGGGCATCGATGAATATCGGATTCGGATTGCCCACTCCAAAATGGGCGCTTGAAATTGGGGCTGTTTTAATTAATACGGAGACCGAACTTGTTTTAAAGAGCCGGTGGGTCGTTCCCCAACGCCTGCACGACGAAGGCTATCGATTCAAATACTGCCACATAGAAGAGGCCATTCGCAATTTGTTGGAATAACAATCACTCAAAGACAATCATATCAGGGAGTTCCACCACTTGCTTTTTGTCTGTGATCTCCAATTCCTGGATCACAGCCACCTGCCCGGAGGGGTCTTGTAAGGTAGAGTCTTTGGAATACGTATAAATTGTATAGTCACCCTTATACAAATGCTCGAATTGGTATACGCCTTCATAGGAGGTTTTTACCTTGTCATTGAAACTGACATTGTCTCCRTAAACAATGTACACCCATCTATCCGCACCGGGGTAGGTGCCGTTTAGTGTATTGAAGGTTTGATCATAATCCATCACSGTGACCYCACCCTGTATTTCCGCCTTTCCACCCAAGCCTGGTTCCTTTTTGCAGGCCACAGAAAGCATGCTCAGAATTGCCGTTGCTAATACTATTTGTTTCATTTTATGAATACGAATTTGTTTGAATTTACGAATTGTAACATCAAGGGACCTGAGTTCAATTGAAGCGTTTCGAAATGTGATTCATCTACACTGCCCGCCCGCCAAAAATTGGTTGCTGCCGATTCGTAAACCGCTCAGTCCATTTGTTTGTCCTTAACTCATTTTGTTCTGAATTATTTATTCTGAAGTCTCACAATTTTAACAATCTTTTTGAAATCTTTGGTATTGAATTCCAGCATATATAGCCCTGCATCCAGGTTGTATTGGTCCGGATTCAGGGTGAAGGTATGTTCGCCAGCTGATTTGAAATTACTGTAGTCTGAGAGCACGGCTACCAACTGGCCCATCGAATTGAATAATTTCAGGGAAACCTGTGATTCTTCCACCAATTGATACGTCAAATTAATTTCGTTGGTGAATGGGTTAGGGTTTGCAGAAATACTGAGTTCTGTAGCTTCAAAATATGCTGTAAATTCATCATCTACGTTGATATTTAATGTAATCGTCGCATTGGAATCGGGAGTAGTTTTTAGGGTATTGCTCTGCCAGTATCTGAATACATAGCCAGGATTTGGAACAATGGACATAGTAACAGGCACTCCATCAAAATAAACACCSGTCCAGGGATATACATCCGGTATAATAGTGCTGATCTTTATTTTTCCCGCTCCGGCAGGTACYGTATTTAACGTTACCTCMACTTGTCCGTTCAGGTTAAACAGYGTTTCCATRTTGTTTCTCGCATAAWAAGGTCTTTGTATTATGAAAGATAGAATGTTTGAAAATTCCAGGTTCCACTCYGCTACGTTGCTTGATCTTCCCAGCGTGAAAACACCCCATATTGTTTTAGGCGGTGCTCCCCAAAGTGCAAAATGTCGGTTCATCTCYGGCARATATTCATCRTATATRTTCTGKGCCACTTCGGAGAATGAACTTGTGCTRTAYTCYGTATTRACCAGGTCKGCAAAACGGTTGATGAARTAGTATTTAAAYTCCTGGTTGTCAAACAAATTCTGRAGCATTACYGAATGCGGATCYGTATAATTGGGTAGCAGRAGTTGTTCCAGATAGTCAAATTCATAATCCTCTCCAGGTTGCCATGGYGGGATCAGGTTGAGYCCCAGATCSGTGTCCCAYAGGATATATCTCCATTTACTTACMGGAGCCGTATTTCTCCAGAACTTGATGTTGTTGGTRCCTCCATCCGGACTGATCCAATCTCCRTTTACAAAATAGGTTTCYGCAATGACATAATCACAAAAGTTCTCAATATCCAAAAGYGTCTTGACCGTGTCATAGTTTGATGAGATACCTACATCATTATCCGTAATAAATTCTACCATCTCTTCATAAGCCTCACTGCTTCCATTCATCGGGTCTCCGTTAAAGCGCAGTAGGTCTATAAGATCCCCATCTATATCATAATTGCTTTGGATATATTTTTCGTCTTGCCTTTCTCTCAATCCATAAACGCCCCAGTACTTTCCGTTAATAAAAAGCACAATAGGTTGGTTGTCCATGATATCAACATTCGTATTTCTAGCCGCCTGTTGCATCAGGGCATCTCGAAAATGTGTCGTATTGTAATCAACCCCGCCATTTCGAATGTTAAAACTCTTGAATTTATTGATTCCGGGCTTTTTGGAGAAAGGCTCAAAATTGAACCAACTTTTACCGTGTTTGTCATTTGCAAAAAACCGAAAGCTCTTTTGCGGCCAGCCTCTTGAGAAATTACCGTGAATTTTAACCGAACAATCCTGGTTGAGTTTCTGCTTACCGTCTTTGCCGAAATATTCTACATGAGCTGGTCGGCTCCAATCCTGGTAATAGTTGGCTATACCCCAATATGGAAATTCATCAATAGTCGTATCCACATTGGGGCCCAGCATATAGATTCCGGTCAACGTGTCAAACAGGTTCACCGAATCAGTGGTTAGGCACACCACCGGTAAACTCGGATTGTCGTTGATGATATAGGTGCTGGTCGCGATTCTTCCTGGAAGCGTGTCGGAGGTTACGGGATACTGTAAGGCGCGCAATACAGTTGTTTTCGAAATAGTGATTGGGCCACTGTAGAAATTGTCTGATAGATCAGGGGTGCTTCCATCCGTGGTATAGAAAACAAATTCTCCCGGTGGGTCTGCAACAATGCCAACCTGTATAGTCCCTGGATAGAACCCTGCATTCACCGTAAATTCAGGTGAATTTGCATATCCAGAGTAACAGCTTCCAATATTGGCTGCACAGGGAGTAGGACCTTTCATCAAGCACCAGTTGGAACTCCCGTCGGGGAAACGACCCCTGGAATGATCAATCTGCATATCATCTACAATGTACTCATCTACCACATTTCCCGACGGGTCTTTTAGGCTAAGTCGCTGTCCTTTACTACTCAAATTAAAGTTGGTGTGTAAGTTGTCCACATTCGGAAAGCTAATAAAGGTTGTATCTGCACCTTGYACACCGAATAGCAATAGRGACAAGCCAGTCATATCGTCCATTCCCTGATCAAAGTTATGTATTTGAACKGCGAAGGTATTCACGCCAACAACGAGGGCATCCTGTATGGTTTCCGGATCTATAAAGAAAAACTCCGCACAGCTTAAGGGATCAGCCTGGTTTGGACAAGAGTACATTCTYGCYTCRTGTTCTTCAGAMGCAWAAGCRTYRAAMGGAGGYCTTCCAGGKGTCCAKATATTGTTYCKKCCRACTTCYACRCCATTTAKATASGCTACRAARGCATCATCRTAGTCCATYAWMAGAAAACCSGTSARYACATTYTCMGGYTGWGTYARAACAAASGTATCMCGCATAAAAATKGAGGTRACAGGMGTMGGMGTAATSRYSGTWACATCGTCWCCATCYCCRTAYCCKATSGGGCCMARKCCTTGWGCCCATGAKGCATCGTTGAAAGATGRATWDACCCARTYRGGGTCCGGTTCACTGGTWCCRACCWTATAGTGCCAKGMYAACCAKGGATGCACHGGTAGTTCAAARTGATCWATAACWKCWGTYCTGTCTTTCTTTGAGCAAAAAATGAGAAAGCAGCTATCSGGTTTTAAAACTACATTGGGGAATGTCCACCGCTTTTGACTTTTTTCAAAGGTTTCAAAGTAATAATCYTTCAAATTGACCGGGTTTGGKCCAGSGTTGTACARCTCRATCCAATCTTCAAAATCACCTTCGAAATCAGAGACAACACTTTCATTGGCACTACACACCTCATTAATTACCACTTGAGATGATAGTGAAGTGGAGAAAAAAAGAACCAAACAGCTTAAGRAAATTCTAAAGATCAATTCTTCRAAAATTTATCACTAAGGTAGTGATTTTCATGGGTCGGAGACAATCCTGGGCAGAACGTCAGATGAAATCTATCTGCATTCCCGTGCAAGGTAACAGCAARACACCCATGCTTATGYTACCTKATGATAACCYAACNAKGKCTKGTAGMGTATTCTGACTRCTGAAAATRTCGAATGTGTGTYCAGCRCTTTGCAYCATTTCTCCCGAAAATGGAGATTGATACAGRCTTTGTGGGAATTCATGAGGACAAAATTCAAATTACCCATTCCGAATGGGAACTTGAACCGGGTGCACTTCTAATTYAKAAGARAYYYRSCTCATTCTAAAGAGCAGGCAAGTAGTCCCACAACCGCAATGCGATGCAGGATACTAATTCAAATGTATCTGCATTGGAGACGTCCAAGGACCTAATTTAAGGTCTCTTGAGCGCTCCTAAGCTAACTAGGCCTTTCCTAAAATCCGGAATACTTTAGTACCGCAGGTGCCGCACTCGCCTTTCATTGCTTTCATGCCGTTCTTCATTACGACTTCTTCGCCATTCTGAATTTCAACTTGTTCTTTACACTTCATGCATCTTCCTTGAGCCATGATATTGATTATTGTCCGGAGGAGTCCTTCGGAGATTAGAAATTAATTTTGTGAGTGTAATGATAGTAATAAATACAAGTGACTGAGATTTATCTGAAAAAACTTTTACACGGRAGGGGTTGATAAGTATTTTGGAATARTTGAGAATTTTTATGGAAAACGTTACGTTATAACATCCTAGGGTTAGAATCAAACCCCTACCCCATGAAAAAGTCAAGATTTCCCCTGGTCCTGTTGCTCTCCTTTCTGGTATTAGGTGCCAGTTTTGTCACCAATAACAGTTCACTTGTAACCTCCARRCCAATTTTAATTTTYCCTACGGGAAGCACCTATGAATTAGAATGGAMGAAAACWGACTCTCTGGTCGCCAARGGATTGAATAGATCCGCACTTAAAGTTGTTGACSGAATCTATGAAAAGGCCMGAAAGGAGATCAATAGCCAGCARGTTGCAAAGGCRATAATATACCGSATMAGAYTKGAGAGCCAGTATGAAGAAGAGGCTTACGTAAAGGCGATTTATGACCTGCAGGARGAGATCRAAAATTCCTACTACCCCTTAACACCTGTTCTGCACTCCATTACMGCTGGTGTTTATTGGACCTACTTTCAAAGATACCGATGGCGATACTATAACCGAACAAGCACCCAGGGATTTGATAACGCCGACATACGGACCTGGGATTTAAAGCGGATCGTGTCGGAAACTATGAAGCACCATCAATTGGCGTTGGCAAATTCTGGMGAGCTTCAAAGAACAYCCATCAGTACTTTYGATGATATCCTYGTTCGYGAGAACGAYGAGACRAGAATATTGAGGCCAACATTATACGACTTYCTYGCCCATCGCTCTCTTGATTTCTTTATGAATAGCGAATCATTTCTAACGCAACCATCCTACGTATTTGAAATGAACGACTCTGCGTATTTCGGYAGCCCCATTGAATTTATGAATCTGGTCAAGACTACTAAGGACACGATGTCCATGAAGCTTCAGGCACTTAATATCCTTCAGGAACTTACGCGCTTTCACGTTATCGACGCGAGGTTAGAACCACTTATTGATATTGAGTTGAAACGTCTTGCTTTCATGAAGYACAATGTTCKTGTTCCSGGAAGTGATCARCTTTATCTGAATGCKCTTCGAAGACTTTATAAGCTTCGTAARRCTCATCCAGTTGGGACGAGGATTGCATTTGCAATGGCAACTCATYATGATCAGCAAGCTGCACTTTATACACCACTGCAGTCTGATGATCACAAATGGGATAGAAAAAAAGCTGTTTCCTTGTGCGACTCCGCGATTGCTGCCTTCCCWGAATCACATGGAGCACTCAATTGCMTATATCTGAAGTCATTAATCAATCAGAAATCGTACAGTATTTCSAATGATGATGCAGTGGTGCCAGGGACTSCYGCCAAAGCACTGCTCMACTATCGCAATGTAGACAAATTGTTTTTCCGCCTGTGCARGGTTRACTACGAGAAACACCGGAAGCTGGTGCATAGAAAATATGGAAAGGATCTGATCAAAGTTCTGCTCAAGCTTCCTGTAGCAGAGAAGTGGAGTGAAACTTTTGTAGTTGACGGTGACTTTCAAAACCACAGCGTTGAAATTGTGATTCCCCAAGCCGGCAAGGGATACTATGTGCTTTTRGCGGCRACSGATCCTTCTTTTTCARTTGAYAAGGAGGCTGTGGCYTACAGTAATATATGGATTTCTGATATCAGCTATATAAGTCGGATGAAACCTGATGGCTCCTATGACTTTACCGTTCTCAATCGTGGTGATGGATTGCCAATGGCCGGAGTAAAAGCCACTATTCTGCAGCAGAAGTACAACTACATTTTAAGAGAGTATGAGTTCAGAAGAATGGGATCATATACAACGGACAAGAATGGGTACTTCAAAGTCAATATACCATCTGAATATCGAAATTTCTATGTAGACTTTACCAAGGGCGATGATCAATTGAGTACGAATTCAAACTTTTATCAAAATAAGCCCTATAGAAATCAGAAGAAGATAAACCGGGTTCATTTGTTCACGGATCGATCGATCTATCGACCGGGGCAAACGGTACAYTTCAAAGGTATAATGATAGAAACGGATGAAGAGAAGAATCGGATTCTTACCAATTTCACTTCCACTATTTATCTCTATGATGTCAATYATCAAATAGTCTCTGAGCTCGGGGTCACTACCAATGAGTATGGTACTTACAGCGGAACCTTTGCCACACCAACGGGTTCGCTCAATGGTCAGATGCATATCGGAAATAGTTATGGATCAGTTTACTTTTCGGTAGAAGAATACAAACGGCCAAAATTTGAAGTTGAGTTCAATCCAGTGAAAGGATCCTTTAAACTGGGTGAGGTTGTAAAGGTTGACGGGCAGGCAAAGGCCTACGCTGGGTCAACAGTTGATGGCGCACAGGTGAAATACCGKGTRGTTAGAAACGCCAACTTYCCTTATTGGTGCTTTTACTGGCGTGGGTATTGGCCCACATCTYCTGAAATGGAAATTGAGCAYGGYGAGGTGGTGACRGATGAATCSGGGAAGTACGAGATTGARTTCACAGCTATTCCRGACAATGCGATATCCMAAGATCTCAGTCCTACCTACAACTATACAGTTTATGTTGATGTGGTCGATATAAATGGCGAGACACATTCGGCYCAGCAAYATGTGCGAATYGGTTACACATCGCTGAACTTAAATGTGAAYATTCCGGAAAAGCTGTCGGTTCACAACGCGGACACCTTTAAAATCAGCACGACCAATCTGGCCGGTGAAAAAACTCCMGCATCGGGGTCGGTAAATATATTCAGGCTCAATGCCCCTTCTARAATATTCAGAAGTAGAAAATGGGCKCGCCCGGATCTTTTTGCRTTGACCAGGGAGCAACACGATCAGCAATTTCYCTATGATATTTACAATCAGGAAAACGACAAGTACAAATGGGAGAAAGGAGAGAATGTGTTAACCGTGGGTTTTAACACAGCTGACTCAGAGGATCTTCTACTTACAGACTGTAGCAATTGGACTCCCGGATATTATGTCATCGAGGGTAGGGCACTGGACAAGGATGGAGTCGAGGTGAAGTACGTTTCTTATATCACTGTTTATGATGAACGGTCAACGAAGTCTCCAGTCCAGGAATATGCCTGGTTTCATGCCCTGGATGTTAACGCCGAACCTGGTGATACRGTGGCATTACTTGTAGCCTCTGCKGCCGACGTGCAAGTCAGGTATGAGATTGAGCACAAGGACAAGATCATAAGCAAAGAGTGGATYCAGCTCAATGGTGCTCAAAAAATGATTCGAATYCCGGTGCTGGAGAAACACCGCGGTAATTTCACSATTCACTTYTCTCTGGTTAAGGACAATCGCTCCTAYACCTATGACCAATTGATCCACGTTCCKTACTCTAACAAGAAACTGGACATTGAATTTGAGACCTTCAGRAACAARCTRCTTCCYGGACAAATGGAAGAATGGAAGGTYAAAATAAAAGGGGATAAAGGAGAAAAGGTGGCTGCTGAAATGCTSGCGGCAATGTACGACGCCTCTTTGGANKSCTTTNAGRTCRCATTACTGGAATTTCAATATATATCAATCYTACTATTCGCGYCTGAACTGGAGCACGTATCAATCGTTCAGCAGCCGTTCTACCACATTATATCAGGAGCATTGGAACACYTATGTGGCATTTCCYMAGCGGATCTATGACTATTTGAATTGGTTTGGCTTGTACGATTATTCACGGTATTACGGTAGAGGAAGTTACGGTTATACCTGGGATTCCAGCGGGCTTGACTACGSYTCCAGAGCCGTGGGGGGCAGTGTTAGTTTTCTAAGCTCAAGGGCAGATGCRCTGGCGGTTTCTGAGGATTTTGAAGTGTCGGAAGAAGAAGCCTCTATARCCGTGTCTGCYARCCTTARGGAGAAATCAMAGGACAAYAGGRACGAACTTTATGGAGAGHTTGCCGATAAAAAGCGCACAATGTATACCAAAAATGGTGAGGGTAAAATGGCCGGCRCCAGGARGGCTAAYCTGTCCAATGTGAAGGCCCGYTCTAACTTCTCCGAATCGGCGTTCTTCTTTCCACAYTTRCAAACCAATGAGAATGGYGASGTMATCATCAAATTYACTGTACCTGARTCACTGACCAAGTGGAAATTTATGGGAATGGCRCATACCAAAGACCTGCAATATGGRCARCTGTTTGAGGAGGTGGTYACYCAGAAAGAGCTSATGGTRRTGCCCAATGCRCCCCGCTTCTTTCGTGAGGGAGACCAGATGAYATTCTCTTCYAAAGTGTCAAACTTATCCGAGAAGGATTTAAAGGGMACTGCCCAGCTTTTTTTCTTTGATGCCGTGACKATGAAACCGCTTGATGGCGATTTTATCAAGAGYGATACCCAGCAAAAATTTGAGGTRGAGAAGGGKAGRAGCACGGTTGTTKCGTGGAATATCWCSATCCCTGARGGYGTACAGGCTGTCACTTACAAAGTGGTTGCACARGCAGGGAAATTCACKGAYGGSGARGAAATGGCCATTCCTGTATTGACCAATCGAATGTTGGTAACTGAGTCTATGCCTTTGCCMATWAGRGGAAATGAAACAAAGGAATTTCGCCTTGAGAAATTGATTAACTCCGGACGYTCATCTACSATGAAGCACCATCGYYTGACYCTCGAATTCACTTCAAATCCAGCTTGGTACGCCGTGCAAGCCCTTCCCTATATGATTGAATATCCTTATGAATGTTCAGAGCAGGTATTCTCGCGATATTATGCGAACAGCCTGGCGACATTCATTGCCAATTCAAGCCCAAAGATCCGRGCAGTATTYRAYGCSTGGAAATCRAGTAGTCCGGAGGCATTTCTRTCAAATCTTGAAAAAAACCAGGAACTGAAATCACTGATCCTGAAGGAAACACCATGGGTGCTTGATGCACAAGATGAGAATGAACGCAAGAAGCGAATTGGCTTGCTCTTCGATATGAACCGGATGAGCAATGAACTCGGAAGGGCGCAAAAGAAATTGATAAAGGCACAATCAGCGAATGGTGGATGGCCGTGGTTCAAAGGCATGGAGGAAAGCCGGTATATCACCCAGCACATCGTTACCGGCTTTGGACATCTAGATCATTTGGGCATCAAGAATGTTAAGGAGGATACCAAAGTGTGGAACATGGTCAAAAAGGGAGCATTGTATCTGGATTCCAGAATTCGGGAAGATTATGAATGGCTCGTTAAGCACAAAGTGGATCTCGATGAGAATCATCTGGGATCTATTCAGATCCAGTATCTCTATGCGCGTAGCTATTTTAAAGGTATTCCCATAGCGAATCGCAACAGGAAAGCATTCGACTATTATAAAGGCCAGGCAAAGAAATATTGGTTGGAGAATAATCGATACATGCAGGGAATGATCGCTTTAGCCCTGCACCGATACGATGTAAAAGTGATACCAAATGAGATCATGAATTCGTTGAGAGAGAATTCCATTCACTCTGAGGAAATGGGGATGTATTGGAAAGACAATTATGAGGGTTACTATTGGTACCAGGCACCAATAGAGTCACAGGCGCTACTCATTGAAGCATTTGACGAGGTTGCGGATGACCAGAAGTCTGTAGAGGAACTGAAGATTTGGTTRCTGAAGAGCAAGCAAACCCAGGATTGGAAAACAACCAAGGCCACTGCTGARGCRTGYTAYGCGCTCTTATTGAAAGGCACTGATTTGCTGTCCTCTGATCAGTTGGTTAGTGTAAAGTTAGGGGATATGGTGGTCGATCCAAAGAGCGAGGATGATGTAAAAGTAGAAGCTGGGACGGGGTACTTCAAAACTTCGTGGAGTAAAACTGAGATCAAACCAGAGTGGGGAAAAGTGACTGTTACCAAATCAGATGATGGAGTAGCCTGGGGAGCYTTRTACTGGCAGTATTTTGAGCAGTTAGACAAAATCACACCTCATGAAACGCCATTGAAATTGAAGAAAGCGTTATTTCTGGAGGAGCCAGGTGATGATGGCGTCATTATGAAACCGGTAACAGCTAAATCAAAGTTGAAACCTGGGGATAAGMTTAAAGTCAGAATAGAATTAAGAGTAGACAGGGACATGGAATTTGTCCACATGAGGGACATGCGCGCATCTGGGTTCGAGCCTATAAATGTCATTTCCCGGTACAAGTGGCAGGACGGTTTGGGATATTATGAGAGYACRGGTGATGCAGCTACAAACTTCTTCTTTGACAGGCTGCCGAAAGGCACCTACGTGTTTGAGTATCCCTTACGCGTCAGCCATTCCGGTGATTTCTCCAACGGGATTTCAAGCATACAGTGCATGTACGCGCCGGAGTTCACAGCACATTCTGAAGGCATTCGTGTGAAGGTCGGTAAGTNAAAAANGCCYCCCGGCGAGTTTRTRAYACCRGGAGGCTTTNCCAGACTGAGCGGTGAATGTTAYTCTCCTTTTACAATTATYCCAACCACAATTCCGAATACTGCATGATTTAGCACTCCTCCAACCATCATYATCCCTATCCCTYCTTCAGGSGGCNNNGGCAKTCCTCCCATCATCGCACCSATTCCYGCAAATGCAGCCTGTGCAATGGCCCAGRCCAGCAYGCCAAATACTGCSCCTTTAACAATGATGTTACTTATCCTGTGCAGCCAGTTAATTATTAACAGCGCATAACCCAGGGCAAAGATAATTCCAATGRTAAAGTGAATTGCCCAACCCAATCCTATATGAATACCCATYATACCTGATAGCAYAGYGGCYGGTTCCATTTTYGGRAAACCCATCATTGGTGTAAYCATCATGAACCCYGTCATAACCRCSGTRCCTATAGCGCCGCCGACAATYGCCTGTTTTATTTTACYCATAGTTTTRTTATTTGGTTAGTGAWTGAAATTTAAGGTAGCCTTCCAGGCGAAGCCCARRTYACACTTTTTTAAATTTTATCCACATGCAATTGTTCATGCAGTGTRCTGTAATAGAGGYAATTAGATCTTTKDAAAAAGRGTGATTTGTATRGTATYTGACATGATTATACCGATGAAGCCTTTAACTTCGCGGATATGAAAAATCTGTTTTTTCTGTTGATCTTGATTCCGACTGCCTTGTGGGGGCAAAGCCAGGAAGTCCGTAAATATGGTATTGATACCGAATTTGAAGTTCCGAAGGGATTACCTGTCGGAAATACAGCCCCTGTTTTTTCAACCAGGGATGTGGAGGGGAAGATGGTGGCCCTGGAACAATTGACCCAGCAGGGTCCGGTGGTAATTTTATTTTATCGAGGGCAGTGGTGCCCGGTGTGCTCGAAKTATCTCAGCAATTTCAATGATTCAATTTCATTGATCCRGGAACGTGGTGCRACGGTGATTGCCATAAGTCCTGAAACGCAACAGAATGCGSAAAAGAYGAKGCARGGCACKAACTCAAATTTTTCCTTTATAGCRGATACAAGYWTGGGCATTTTGAGATCATAYGATGTGCTTTTTAATGTTACCRGGAAATATCAGGSAATGATAAAGAACTTTCTACGGACAGACATCGCRAAGAACAACGGTARKACTGARGCCATGCTGCCRGTRCCTGCTACCTATATCGTGAACGGGGATGGAAAAATTACMTTTAAACAATTTGATTATAACTATAAAAAAAGAGCCTCAGTCAARAGYATTYTGGATCACCTGTAGGACTATAGAAKATCCSCRAGTTTGCTGATGCTTCGGCTCCAATTCYTATTTCCATTCCCWGTTCCCAGGCGGAGTATAATCARTTCYTTTTCRAAGTCTATATAAAGGATCTGCCCCCTGTATCCTCCGGCGTATACTTGATTTTCATCATCGCAATACCGCTTYTGGTTCATGAACCTCAATTTTTGTATCTCTTTTTCATCCAGACAATTATAGGTATCAAGCCAAAAGCCCTTGCTATACCGCCATACTTTTCCTCTTCCTTCAGTTCTGTCCCTGCATTGGTCAATGAAATAYTCCGGAATAATTTCTTCCYTGTCCCAATGRCCGCGCTGTAGTACAAGACGGGCAAATTTAACCAGGTCTATRGGATAGGAGGAAAGGCCACCCCAAGCCATTGGAGTGCCATCTTYGAAAGTGCTCATGGTAGCGTCATAGCTCGTGCCAATTTTTYGCCACAACTTCTCTTCCATATATTGATTAAGGGKTTTTCCCGTGGCTTTTTCCAGACAGATCCCAAGCAGCATTGAAGAGAAAGAGGAATATGCAAATCGATCGCCGGGAYTRCATTGCAATTTTCTGCGCTTCATGAACCGCTCCGGAGTCTTACTGTAATAAAGGCGAATRAATCGCATSYGATTTACGTAATCGCTGCAATCAAATCCWGAATTCATATCTACAAGGTTTCCGATTGTGACSGTGCCCCTTTCATCGTCTGCRTACATCGGTATGAAATCTCCGATTTCCTGATCAAATCCCTCCAATGTGCCATCATCTATTGCGATGGCCGTAAGAACCGCCAGTATGGGCTTGTTGATGGAAAAATGCATGGATTTTCTGCCCCNATCGTAACCATTAAAATATTGCTCGAATAACACGGTATCGTGCCTGATTACTATC
>NVRW01000088.1 GCA_002400975.1 Flavobacteriales bacterium
CCGAGCAACCCAAAATCCCATGTATGACTTACTCCAGGTCCACCAGTTCCAAGGTTGGTAAAAGACACTGTGTCACCAGCACATTTAGAGATCGTAGACGCCGTTGATGAGAATGCCGCAGAAGGTATAGGATTGATCGTGATTACCAATGACCCTGTTGCGGCACATCCGGAAGGACTGGCTAAGGTTAAGGTAACTGTTTTCGCACCAGAGGTTGCATAGGTGACACCTTCCGGATTAGCAGAAGTATCCTGAGCCAGTGTAGCTATAGAACCCGCACCAAAGTCCCAATCATACAAGAGTCCTGGTGCAGAGGCTACACTGTAAAAATTAACGCTATCTCCYASACATGCTGGTGCAGARGAGGTCATRYTSGCCACYGCACCAATAACGGTTACCTCAACRGTATCSGGTATTATACAGGCMCYTATAGTCGATCCTACCGAGTAAGTTTTCTCGAGTATGTACTCTAATGTTACCGAACYRKTGGGATTCAAATTAACGTAGGGGTTGCTGATATTCGGATCACTAAGACCAGTAACCGGTGTCCATGAATAATCAAATCCCGCATTTGGTGCTGCACCGATCTGCACACTGTCWCCGGCACARTAGSTGGCATCAGTTCCCGCATYGGCAACTACCATTTGTACATTCAAACTGACACCTATTACSTCATCTGGTACATTGCTRYCTGGATTACCACCATTACCTAAYTGGCCGTCGAAATCAGAGCCCCATGCATTCAATGACATATCAGCATGAAGGGAAAGAGCATGATCTTTTCCAGCTCCAATCGCAATAATACTGTCTAARGAGCCACCTCCACAGCTTCCTTCAGGAATAGAGGCACAGACCTGTACYGGAAATGGGCTTGTGCCACCATCATTDGGCARCCCGTTACCTAATTGAKTAACTGCGTCTGAACCCCATGTCCAAACTGAGCTGTCACCTCTAATTGCCAAGCTATAAAATTCACCTGCAGCTATTGCTACGACGTTATCGAGCAATCCCACGCATCCAGGTCCAGCTACGCGATCAGGTACGTCACCTGCACCTATGCAATCACCTAGTTGATCGCCGCTGGTACCCCAGGATACCATAGTGCCGTCAAATAAYAGRGCAAGTGAATGCCTTCCATGACATGCRATTGCAGTTACACTATCAAGAGGGCCAGCTGCGCAACCACCTTCTCCAAAGGTATTGCAAACCTCAACTGGAACACTRCTACCTCCACTAATTCCRTTATCCCCTAATAATCCATCATTTCCCCAAGCTCTAACAGTGCCATCATTAACTAAAGCAATGGTATGTGTTCTGCCAGCCTTAACATCAACAACATTAGCAAGAAAGCCAATATTTCCAACTCCTCTTACCTGGACAGGGGCTAAACGGTCAATAGTCGAATTATCTCCTAATTGACCATTCTCATTTGCTCCCCAGGYCCATACGCTGCCGTCAGTTAACACCGCAACAGAATGTAATCCCTCAAAGCCTCCTCCTGATGTGTTTCCCAATCCACCTGCAATTGCGATAGCGGGAAGRGGRAGTCCATTAACTACAGTTGGCCTATTTCGATCAACAATCGTCCCGTTACCGATTTGCCCCCGGYTGTTATCGCCCCAGGTTATTACCGTGCCATCTCCAAGAATAGCTAAYGAATGAAAAGCACCCGCAGCAACCGCAATTGCATTCGTGATGAATCCAACACCATCAGTATCAACTACCTGCACTGCTATAGGGCTGCCAGCGCCAAAAGCACCAATACCCAATTGACCATTGTCATTTTTCCCCCAGGTCCTTATCGTACCATCGCAACGCAWCGCAATYGAATGATCATTGCCTCCATCTATAAATTGCTGGAAATTCTGACCTGAAGCAAATACAGGAATCRAGAGCARTATGGCCAATAATATGCGCATGGGGCTRTGKATCATTGTAATGMTTGCRATTATCTRATYAAATTGATKATCCCGTTCTCTTTTGTYRTTTCATCAYTCGCRTCCGTTCCYGTGAATGAGTAGATATAGGCACCTTGCGGCATTTKCTCGCCGTCCGATTGTCTGGTACCATCCCAACCCGTTGATACCGTACGTGACATGAATATTTGCTCACCCCAACGRTCCCATACGATGAGTTCGAATTCTACAAAATCTGCTGTTCTRATAARGAAGAAATCGTTGAATCCATTTCCATCCGGCGTAAACGCKGTAGGGACAAAGAAGTCMAGAGAATCAACTTCCACCCKMACCGTATCTGTATTCACACARCCAAATATRTCCGTTACAGTTACTACATAATTGGTGGTTGAATCAGGTGATGCAACCGGATTGTAGAACCCTGGATTGCTCAATCCCGTGGCCGGTGCCCATACATATTGAATGCCGCCAGTTGCCACTAATTGAATAGATCCTCCCAAAGTAATTGCTGYTGTATCTTTCAATAGATAATCTGTTGCCTTTGCATCAGGTAGAGGRTGRACAATAGCCAATACATCATCSGTGATTGGTGGACAATTTTCAAAACTTACACTCACGGTATAGGTCGTTGTGGCCACTGGATTCGCTAATGGATTCGCCAAACCGGGATTATCCACGGTTGATGAAGGTGACCAGGTATAGGTTTGTCCTTCAATTAAGCCCAATCCAATCTGCACAGTATCTCCCCAGCAAATTTCAACATCAGGCCCCGCATCAACCATTGCAGAATTGAGCATCGTAACGATTACGGAGTCAGAATTTACGCAGTTATTGGCATCAGAAATGCTGACAATATACGTTGTAACAGGAGCAATTGGMGTCGCYGTWGGGTCAGAGACSGTRGCACTACTGATTACACTTGCATCTGAAGGGAACCAACTRTASGTTATYCCAGSTACATTRGCRCTTCCKATCTGAACRCTYAGGTCTGCACAAATTGTSGTATCAGGGCCAGCATCCRCYACAGGAATGGAATAGATGGTAAAAGTATTKGTATCMGTTTGTGAACAGTTCTGATCAGAGATCGTCAATGAAGCAGTGTGGAGTCCCCCAGTGGCAAAAACAATTGCCGTGGGAAGTTCAGCATTGGAAGTAGCAGGAGTTGCGTCACCWCCAAAATCCCAWRSATAYGWCCASWSRKWWCCRCTWKTKCCCGTATTSWKAAAGTTRACWSMAACWCCMGCACATWGMGRWGCKGTAKRGASGAWKYYARCYGTTGGTCTCARATTGATATTGATCGGAACAATARSCGTRTCMGARCAAGTTGTATTGCCCACTATTAACCGGACCAGTTTAGTACCGTCAGTTGAATATATGATATCTATGGGGCTTTCATCCGTTGAGGTGGCAGGGTTTGAYCCTGCGTCAAAKGTCCATGAATAGGCCCAGGCCACACCWGTRCTACCMGTGTTGGTAAAGTCTACAGAATCYCCWGTACAAGAAGGCGCAGTAGAAGTGAATGAAGCTATCGGACTTTCATTGACYGTTGTTGTACTGCTCATAACAGTATTGGAACAAATATCATTTGTTACCGTTAAGCTTACGGTTTTGGATCCGGGACCAGTATATGTGGTTGTTGCAGTGAATTCTGCAGTTGATGTATTTGGATTTGAACCRGCWCCAAAATCCCAKGCRTAAGTCCATCCTGTTCCSGTRGTACCMCCATAAGTGAATGTGAATTCCTCTCCCTCACATTTRGGTCCGTTRTCACTGAACAAAGGAAGTGGTGTTTCAACAATGTTTATGGTCATTGTACTGGTATCGGTACATGTTCCCAATGTTGTAACCAATTCCACTGCGATCAACCCTGCACCTGAATAAGTGACCCCTGTTGGGTTTACAGCAGAGGAAGTCGGCGGTGCTGATCCGGTACCGAGATTCCATGAATACGCAGCCCCGCTTGTACCAGTATTGGCAAATCCAACAGCATCTCCCGTACAGGATGGTGTGGTTGAAGTGAACGAAGCAACCGGTGTTGCATTTACAGATACTGTATTGTCAATAGCAATACCAGAACAGGTATTGTTGGTAACCGTCAGGGTAACTGTCTTGTTTCCCGCCCCGGTGTACATTGTAGTTGCTGCAGAATCTGCAGGCGATGTTGCCGGAGAAGCCCCCAGTCCAAAATCCCAGGCATATGTCCAGCCAAGACCRGAAGTTCCGGTATAGACAAAACTAACCGAATCCCCTTCACATTGTGGTGAGTTGTTGGTAAACAAAGGTACCGGWGTTTCGGTTAAATTGATTGTCTGAGTGCTCGAATCCACACAGGTACCCAGTGTTGTRACTAASRTMACACTCTTAATACCCTCTGAGGAATAGATAACATCTATGGGATTCTCCACAGYAGAYGTTGCRGGAGCTGAMCCACTGCCAAATGTCCATGCATAGGTAGCRCCAGTCGTACCGGTATTCATAAAGTCYACAGAATCCATCGTACAMGATGGAGCAGTGCTRCTGAAACCTGCACCGGGAGTCTGRACAATAACAATGGTACTGCTGRTAGTAGACTGCGAGCATGTTCCTGTGACCGTTAAGTTCACTGTCTTGGCACCCGGTCCTGTATACACTACTTGTATTGAGTCTTCACCYGTTGAAGTCGGAGGAGTAGCCCCGGCACCAAAATCCCAGGCATAGGTCCATCCCGGATCGGTAGTACCAGTATATACAAAAGTCACCGTTGCACCTTCACAAGCATTGGGAGCTGCATCATGGGTAAAGGCAGGCGCAGGCGTTTCTGTTATATTGATYGTTTTACTGATACTATCCGTACACGTACCCATGGTTGTAAGTAGCGTGATTGTTTTGATRTCTCCTCCGGTTGTGTCGTAGATAACAACTGCGGGGTTTTCCAGGCTGGAAGTACCAGGAGTTGACCCKCCACCGAAGTTCCATGCATATCCGGAAGCACCACTTGTACCAGTATTTATAAAATAGACCGAATCYCCGGTACAKGAAGGAGCATTGGTAGAAAAGTYGGCAACCGGCATTTGATTSACCGCAAAGCTCACCGATGTTGTATCAGAACAAGCACCGTTGGTTACTGTCAGTGTTACTGTTTTRGTYGTCGCTCCGAAGTAAATAACTTCAGATGGATTTTGWGCRTTWGARCTKGMYGGAAAGGCAACCACCCCAAAATCCCAGTCATAGGTCCATCCCGTACCCGTAGTACCRGTATAATTAAAGCTCACCGTATCTTCCTCACACTTGGACATAGTTGTTCCTGTTGATGTGAATGACGGAGCCGGCGTTTCAAATACATTRATAGTCTGTGCCATAGAATCYGCACAGCCACCCAAAGTTGTGATCAGGTATACDGTTTTAATRTCCCCACCTAGWGTTGAATAGGTAACTCCGGTTGGATTCTCCACAATTGAAGTAGCGGGTATAGCTCCCGAACCAAAGTTCCAGRAATAKGTTGCACCMGTKGTWCCWGTATTGACRAAGTCAACCCCTGAACCAGTACAAGAAGGAGCATTGGTTGARAAATCYGCMGTAGGCATCTCGTTAATGGTAAAATTGACCGTATCCGATGCCATACATCCAAACTGATTGGTAACCGTATGTGTAGCTGTTATYGGMGCATTTGCCAGGTAGATAACCGGCGCCGGGTTCTCAATATTTGAGGAAGCCGGAAAGCCAAGCAACCCAAAATCCCATGTATGACTTACTCCAGGTCCACCAGTTCCAAGGTTGGTAAAAGACACTGTGTCACCAGCGCATTTAGAGATCGTAGACGCCGTTGATGAGAATGCCGCAGAAGGTATAGGATTGATCGTGATTACCAATGACCCTGTTGCGGCACATCCGGAAGGACTGGCTAAGGTTAAGGTAACTGTTTTCGCACCAGAGGTTGCATAGGTGACACCTTCCGGATTAGCAGAAGTATCCTGAGCCAGTGTAGCTATAGAACCCGCACCAAAGTCCCAATCATACAAGAGTCCCGGTGCAGAGGCTACACTGTAAAAATTAACGCTATCTCCTACACATGCTGGTGCAGAAGAGGTAATCCCAGCAAAACCTCCTATAACTGTTACCTCAACAGTATCTGAAATCACGCAAACTGCGATGGAGAAACCGGAACTTGCSGTTTTRSTGACGATATACTGCATTGTAACCGAGTTGGACGTAGTCAGATTGACATAAGGATCAGCGATGTTAGGGTTACTTAATCCTATTATAGGCGACCAAGAATAAGCAAAACCTGCTTCTGATGGCTCTCCAATTTGAACGCTATCACCAGAGCAATACGAGGCATCAGGCCCTGCATTGGCTATCATAATACCCAGGTCCCATCCAGCAACAGTATCCGGGGTATTCTCATCTGTACCTGATGTTGCATTACCCACCTGACCTTGACTATTATTCCCCCACGCTTTTATACTGTCAGATGTCATTAGGGCTAGCGCATGTGGTCCTCCACTGGCAATATCCACGATGTTACCAGTAACCAAGGTATTCAACGTAGCGGTAGATCGATCAACAAAGTCACCTAACCCTAACTCACCTTGGTCATTATCACCCCAGACCATAACTGTACTATCAGCAAGCATGGCATAACTTGTATTATCCCCTGATGCCAACGCCACAGCATTGGTAACAACATCTACGGTGGCGGCATATTTGCAATTTGGTGCGGTACAGGTTCTACCTAACTCATTGCCACTAGAACCTACTGATTGTGAACCCCACGAATATACGGCTCCGGTATTGTCAACTGCAAGAGCGTGCACCCGACCGGCTGAAATACCCACAATATTGGTAAGTGGAATAGTTCCAAAGGCATCTATGTTTACATAGATAAGACTAGTTGCACCTGATAAGTTAGAGCTTTGATCATCACCCAGTTGGCCCCCGTCATCACATCCGCACGTCTTGACTCTTCCATCACTTTGCAGTAATACAGTGTGACAGTCACCACCCGCAATCGCATAGGCCGTTTCGCTTGGATCAATACCAGTTAATATAACTGGGGTATTCTGGTCCGTTTTGTTTCCATTACAGAGTTGACCACCACCATTCGCACCCCATGATACTGCTGAGCCATCTGTCAGTATTGCCAAGGAGTGATCCCCCCCCCCGGCAATGGCTACTACATTGACCAAGCTGTCACTACCTGATACCGCAAGCACCATTGTAGGCATGTTTCTCTGGCCGGTACCTGTTCCCTCACCCAATTGACCCGCACTATTTGAACCCCAAGTCCATACAGTTCCATCATTCCTTAGGGCAAGAGTATGGTTGTTCCCAGCAGCAATCGCAATAATATTTGATAGAAAACCTACTCCGCTCGGTGACACTACTTGAACAGGGGTGTCACTGTCTGTCGGACTATTATTGTCTCCAAGTTGTCCCAAGCTGTTATCCCCCCAGGTCCAAACAGTTCCGTCACATTTAAGTGCTACAGAATGTGCAGTTCCTGCCTCCAGAAATATGTACTGAAAATCAGTAGGGTCGTTAGGGTTGGCAGTCTGGGCAAAACCAGCGTCAAGACACGCCATTACCATAAGCGGCACACCAAACAAAATTCTGCAGATACTCCCTGTTTTTGAACGCATTGTCATTTTATCTTTA
>NVRW01000015.1 GCA_002400975.1 Flavobacteriales bacterium
ATATACATACAGCACAGATGGCACATACAATGTTTGCCTGATTGTGAACAGCGGATGTGGAACCGATATACTCTGTAGCCCGGTAACAGTAACTTCTTGTGCGCAGGTAATCGCAGCGTTTAACTATTCGGATACCGCACTCTCTGTATATTTCAACGACTTGTCGGTAAATGCCGGTAGCTGGTCATGGGACTTTGATGATGGATTCAGTTCGGTATCACAGTAYCCGACGCATATTTACGCGRTACCTGGRCYWTACACCGTATGCCTSACMGCRTMCAGTGCTTGTACCTCTGACACAACCTGYATGRWTRTRAYGGTRGCYGTCACKGGTATAGATGAACAGACTTTCGGATCGTTYATGGADGTATATCCCAAYCCMACTGATGGTTTATTGAATATYAGTATTCASTCSGAAGTGTTAAATGATCTGTCSGTATCTATTTATAATTTGCYKGGAGAGMGCATYTTCCAYGYRGAAGGCTCMGARCTTCATCTGGTCAGCGCYAATTCAGRGAAAACCACATTCTCGCTAAATCTGGATGATCTTGCCAGTGGCACCTACTTTCTGAAAGTTCAATCAGATGACAAGTTCTTCATGGARCAAATTATCTTCAGCAAGTAATTAAAGTCATTTCGACTTAAGACGGTGATTAATTTAACTATMCACGAAATGGGCAAGCCTTATTTCAAATTCATTTAATTAACCTGGTGTGAGTTTATTACTGGAGGTTCATCCCGATAATCCCAATCYGCATTYSATAGAGAAGATTGTGACATGCCTTAAAVAAGGAGGCGTGATTGTTTATCCAACGGATACGGTGTACGCCATCGGATGTGATATTTATAATCACAAAGCTTTGGAGCGTGTCTGCCTGATCAARGGAATTAAAATGKCAAAGGCCAACTTCTCCTTCATTTGTTCGAGTCTMAGCCATATATCGGATTTCAGCAGAAATGTAAGCACCCCGATATAYAAGGTTATGCGCCAATCATTGCCAGGACCSTACACTTATATCTTGCAAGCAACCAGCACAGTYCCGAARCTRTTCAAAAGCAAAAAGAAAACGGTAGGTATTAGAGTGCCCAATAATAATATAGCCCTTGATATCGTAATTGCKCTTGGCAACCCTTTGCTGTCAACATCCATACATAAAGACRRKGATTTACTCGCCTACCCAACSGATCCSCGGATMATTTTCGAACAGTACAAGAACGTTACCGATATTACCGTTGACGGCGGATATGGGAGGAGYCGGGAGTCRACGATYATTGATTGTACCGGCGAAGAGCCAGAGATTATTCGTGAGGGTTTGGGAATGGCKGAACTRCTTTAGACCTCCTTCAAAAGGTTGCCTTTATCCCAATGTTGAATGCCTTYGGCATTCCTGGCCTCAAGCCAGCCGGCCTTCTGGCAACTACATATACCTGGTCTGTTAAGTTAGTAGCATTGGCAAAAAGGGCGATGTTTTTATGCAACATGTAATTTGCACTGGCATCTATTACAAAGTATGAATCTGTTTTTTCGTTATCCGGTATATCACCTTGYCCGGGTGCMGTMCGCATTTCATCCATATACCTTCCGCTCAAGTTGATRCTAAATGCACGGTGATCCAATCCAAGAATAAAGGTGAACTGATTGTTGGCGAGATAYGGAAACTGATCACCAACKGCAACTTCCCCCCAKCCTTCAAAATCACTGTCAAAATCATTTCCGAAAGTGGCATCAGTATACGTATAAACCACTGAAAATGGCAGACTAAAGGCACTCTGCTTTTTAGTGGCTAACAGATCGTAGGAAGCTTGAAACTCCAGCCCCTTTGTTTGCACTTCGCCACCGTTAAACAGGTCACCCGTTCCTCCRCCTCCAGCAGCTGCAAGGTCAGTTCCTAAAAGGTTGCTGTAATCATTAAAGAATACAACTGCCTGACCCGATATGGCATTTTTCGCATACCTCACACCCAATTCATAATTGATACTTTCCTCGGGAACAGTTTCATCTTTGGATCCCGGAGGKGCAAACCCCTTGTGTACACCACCGAAGGTGCTGAGATATTTGCTGAATTTATAGTCAAGCCCGATGCCTGGAATAAACACATCCACTGTATTGCTTCTCTCCGACAGATCAACCCCCGTTCTGTCAGGGTCCTTCTTACCATAGTCTTGCCTTGCCAGGGTGATGTTCTCGTAGCGAATGCCAGGAGTTACCGTGAATTTTCCAACTTTCACCTGATACTGCAGGTAAGTTGCTATGGCATCAGCCGTTTCAACCCGATTACTTTCCGTTCCAGGTGTGCCCGACTTTGTGAGTTCCATTACCCCATTGTCCATTGCATACTCGTCCACCCAYTGAAAACGGTCAATTTGGTCCTGATGCACCCTAAAGCCCAAATCAATCTCATGTRTTATTTGATTGGTTTTGAAATTGAACCCCAGCACTGTTTGAACACCTTGCGCRTAATATGAACGATTGTTCGCCTTAACATGAAAGGCATCATCCAGGGTGCTGCTTGTACCGGTAAGGATGGCATAGGCATCATTTGAGCCAAAAGGATCGTCAAGCAGCGCACCAATTTTTGTTTTGGTTCCAGTACTGTCTTTYACCTTGTCGAGTTTRTACCAGTTTCTCGTAAAATCAGAACGGTAGGCTGTTGTGGTTACCTCAAAGGATTTGGAGAATTGGACCACGTGTGATACTGAGAGTTGCGATTGCTCAGTATTCATCTGGTCCTTTTGGGAAGCGGAATACCTGCGGTAAGGATTCACATCGAAATCATCCTGTGTCAATCCAAGATAGGTTTCGTTGGAAGTCTCAAATGCCTGTCCTATTTTGAAGGTTAGGGACTGGTAGATCTTTGCATCAGCATTGGTATTAATGCGAAATTTTGCAAGATAATCCTGCTTGTCAAATCCMGTGTTTCCATCACCATCCAACTGTTTGAATCCGTTGGAGCTGTACTGGAATGTCTCCACCATATAAGCGAAATTCTTATGTGCATTACCCACCACAGCATGGAGGTTTCTGCCGCCGAAACTTCCTCCTAACAAGTTGATTCTTCCAGAGAACTCATTGGGAATTTGAGTCGAAACCAGATTGATGGCACCGCCTGTGGTATAGGGCCCATATTTGATCTGGCTACTTCCCTTTARTATTTCAACCCCCTGCATCCTTCCTATCGTAGGGAAGTAATASGCAGATGGTGCGGCATATGGTGCAGGTGCCATCAGAACGCCGTCCTCCATCAATGTGATTTTTGAACTGCGCTCAGCACCAGTTCCTCTTAACCCAATATTGGGGCGAAGCCCAAAGCCATCTTCTTCCTGAATATTGACTCCCGGAATRGCACGCAAGGTGCGGTTAATGTCGGTGTAGCTGAATTTTTGTATCTCCTTTGGCGATATATAATACACAGAACCAGGAATRTCCTTCAATCCAACGTTCCCACCGGTCATTATTGTWACTTCWGAAAGGGTTGAGACAGCCTCCACCATCGYAAAATCTGCCTTCACTRTTTCTCCATCCGCVACGCTTATTTCTTTTTTCAAGCTCARGTAGCCAATTGCGGAAACCACCARTGTATAGTCACCGGCAGGAATGYTCTTTATGGTGTAATTGCCGTTGCCATTAGTGGCAGCACCAAAATTGGTGTTGTCCAAATAAACTGACACTCCWGGCAAGGAATTAACACTATCACTTTGCATAACATTTCCCCCAATGGCTCCCGTCTGTCCATTTGCATTCCAACTAAATAAAGAAACAGTAAATGCCGTAATTATTGCTATCCGAATCATAAYCCCAGTTCTAATTATTAAACGTTCCCGAAAATGACGAGAATCAGTTTCAATCCTCTAACCTACCTGATATACCTTCTAATATATTTGCAAAGGTACCGCCTCASCTAAAAAGCTACAATACCACATATGTGGTATATTGAAATYAACWGATCACATMYTCCAGGTTCAATTTCCACCCTGGGTAGAAGCCCCATACCCAACACTACCTGATCTCATATTCCTGATTGTCAAAGACAGGTTKATCTGGYGTCTTTATTACAACAAACGAATGATTRCTCGTTTGATGACAGGAATTACAATGACTTATAAGGTTGTTGTATGAGCYTAGGAATGCGCTGGAATCCCYTTGCGTAACTGCWRTGTYRACCAATTTCAAGGGGCTCAGACCCATTTTTCTGGTCAACATGCTGATGTCAACTCCTTCATCGATGATCTCATGTTCAGTAAGTTCTTCAAATGTTTCTTCCAGCTCATGAATATAAAAAGCGGCTAAGGGCCAATTGTCTGCCCGTCCGGCAAACCATAATTTGTTGCTGTGCCGTTGCAACTTTGTCATTACATCACCCAGTTCAATGTCCTCTGGARAATCTTTTCCCGATATTTTGGAGCTCTCCCCGGCAGCCTCKYCAGGTGCCCTTTGCARTGATTTTATCTGGACATAGTTATTGAGCGCMAGCAGTAGAACAAGCAACAATACAACAACAAAAGCTCCTTTCTTCATGCAATTACCAATTGCTACCTAAACTCCCRCCGCCWTCAACTCTTGCTTCTTTTCATAGTTGCGCCACCAACCAAACGTAATCAGCAGGAATGTAATATAGCTCAATACCTCAATCAAAGATGGGTTGCCGTTATATCCAAACAGGCTATTGAATACGGAACCAACCACTCCCTTTTCATGCAGAGGGTGCGCAACACTCTCGGGATTAATATCCCAAAGATGCTCAACAACAATAGGAAACACCCCCGCTTCCTGCAATTCGTGGGTTCCATGGGCCAGCAGGCCCGCAGCGAACAGGATCAACAAAGTACTGGTAATATTGAAGAACTTCCTCATATTGAACCTGACCATGCCTTTAAACAGACCATAAGCGATCGCAATCGCTGTTGCAATGCCCAAAAATGAGAACAGTACTACCGAGGTTTCATACGCTACGATGATTCCCCGTAAAAACAGGACCGTTTCTATACCCTCCCTGAGAACAGCAACAAACATCAATAGGAATAAACCCATCTTATGCCCTGTATCCAAATCGGCAGCTACATGCTCTTCGATTTCCTTGACAGCATGTTTGTGCTTAATTGTCCAGAGTATCATAAAGGAGAGGAAGACAACACTTATGTACATCATCACACCTTCAAAGATCTCCTCCGTAGCTCCGGAGAATCCCCCAGCCACCTTGTTGATGATGAGTGCCAGGGCTATACTCACAGCAATGGCCAAACCAATGGCTGAATAGACGATAATATTGTGACGTCTTTGTTTGGTGCGCCTGAGAAAGCTTAATACGATGCCTGCGATCAAAGCAACCTCAAAGGTTTCGCGAAACGTGATGATAAATTCTTGCATCTCCAGATATATATATCTTATTACGGCAAATGTACTCGAGAAGAGAGAAAAGAGCAATACCTAGAATAGGGTAAATTGACTCCCTTGTTCGCTTATTTTGCCTGTCGGCAAACTGATAAAATACCGAGGCGGAACCCCCTGTTTGCTCGCTCCGCGATCAAACTGTCCCCCTTAAAGGGGGACAGCGAACTTGCCTGCTTTTCGGCAGGCAAAGTGAGCAGGGGGTCCCGCCCTGGCATTGAAAATATCTGAAAGAAATTACTAATTTACCGTAGAATCAAATATAAACTGATCAGGGCTGATCAGCTTTTCCTGGACCGCATAGATTACCAACCCAGCCGTATTATTGATACCGAGTTTGTTCATGATATTCTTGCGATGTGTCATTACGGTGTGCGTACTGATAAAAAGGCGGTCGCCAATTTCTTTATTGGTGAAGCCTTCCGCGATCAATCGAACAATTTCAAGCTCACGAGTTGAAATCTTCACCGGATCACAATTAGCTGAATCTGCCGTCGTACCACCAGGTTCATCTTCCATTACACGCTCCAATATTGTTCCGCAGAAGAACTTCTCACCCCKYGCTGTGGCGAATATTGCATCRGATATCTCYTGAGAACTGCAGACATTCAATACATGGCTGTTCACGCCAGCCTCAATAGCCGTGGACATCACCTCCTTTGATTGCAGCGCGGTAATCGCCAAATACCTGGTATTTGGCAGATAATTTTTCAAGTGACCAATATCATCTGTGCTAAATGCCTCATTGGCATAGTCGATCAAGAGAACATCAGGCTGTATTTTAAGCACTTTTTGCTCAAGCTCAACAACMGATGACGCCTCCCCTGCCAACTTCAGGCCCTTGGTATTTTTGATCAATACCTTAATGCCCTCACGGAGGAGGTAACTCTCATTCGCTATAAATACGTCAACCATTATTCTGTAAATAAACGGGGTGTAAAGGTACGAAAAATGCGTCAAACCAAAGAGGGCCCTAAAGTCTTAATGCTTTAAATCKYATACGTTTTACCTTCTTCRGCGAGCTCCGTCTTTGCAAARATGCGCCGCGCCTCCTCCAGGATCGGAGTAATATCCTTATAACGGGCCGAAAAGTGCCCCAGCATAAGCTGCTTKACTTCTGCNTTSGATGCAATTTCTGCTGCCTGACYGGARGTACWGTGATAAGTTTCACGGGCTCGCAACACCATGTCCTCAGTGAAAGTGGCCTCATGGTACAAAAGATCAACATTTGATATCTGTTCAATCATCCTTTCATTGTACGCCGTGTCGGTACAATACGCATAGGAGCGTGGTTTTTCCGGATCAGCAGTCATGAGCTCATTTGGAATCACTTTCCCGGTGGRCATTTCAAAATCYCTTCCCATCTTAATATTATTGCGCTCAAATTCRGGRATATTGTACTTCTCTATTGCCTSGTCCAATARCYTCCGGGGCCGATCCTTCTCCCTGATCAAAAAACCRTTRCAGGGAATTCTRTGATTGAGCTTAATCGTSGTTATAGYTATRGTCTTGTTCTCATAKACAASCTCATTCCCACCAAACCCGAGTTCGTGAAAAATGATTTTATAGTTAAACGAACTCTGAGCATATTGACTTTGGGTTTTCAGCAATTTATCCAGATCTGGTGGTCCATAAACATGYAATTCCTTGTTACGTCCCAATAGATGCATTGTTGAACACAATCCCAACAATCCGAAGAAGTGATCCCCGTGCAAATGAGAGATGAAAATGTGATTGATTCGTTGAAACTTGAGTTTGAAGCGGATCAATTGAAATTGCGTTCCTTCACCGCAATCCAGTAGAAAAAAACGCTCGGAGATCTGGATGAAATGTMCCGACAAGTGYCTATCCGCTGTCGGCATTGACGAGCTTGAACCGAGCACAGTTACAKTAAATGCAGGAAGCGACATCAGGCTGAATCAATTTAATTTCTGAATCGTATASTTTAACTTAAACACGTTTTTCTGTTTGCCATTGTCACAAGGACAAAAGTCAGTCTCCTTCCGGCCATCTGTGAATGTCTCAAATTCCTTATAATCCCCTATATCCTCCGCGGCATACATCGCGTGTATCTCTCCAATATGATCATCAAGACATCCACCAGGCTTGAGGGGGGAAACTAAACCCAGTTTCTCATTTGCCCATCTCCTGGTGTCTGAATTACABGCTGAATAAGGATCCATCAAAGTGGCCATCAAATCGTCAATAGCATCCGCTTCCCATCCCCCTGCATGTACCCTAAAGTTTTTCCCCTCGGGCAAATRCACGATGAAYTCCTGATTGATMTCCCAAAACCTCTTCTTCGTGCTTCCAAGCCCCTCAGATAGCACATTGGGCACATCGATGAATTCATTAAAAAAGATATATTCTCCGTTCACCGCTAAAAACACCCGAAACTCCGACTTGCCGAACACCTCCTTCATCTTTCTAAACTTGAGTGAGTTTAATGTCACCTTATARGTRTTRATYTYATATTCATCRGGCKTGCCATYCCCCWCATCCCAGTAKGTRTAAATGGTTCTTGCAAACACCAAATTATCYGACTTCCCYTTCCAKGGAATRCGYACTTCGAYRAATGCATTCTTTATCCTRACTCCACCCTTGGGATACATACGCACCTCCATTTTCCCATTAAACGTATCGCCCTTTTGCTTTTTTACAATATACTTCAACACCGCATTTGAAGAAGGTGGTGGCAAGAGATGCTGTACGCGGAATTTATAATCCTTATCACCCATCTTAACTTTTCTAACAAAGCCCGGAACGCCCTGCCTGTTGTTATTGAGTGCACCACCATCACCGCTGGCAAACATGTCTATTCTTGTCGCAAAGACTTTGTCATTGMGCTCCGGAACTTCTATTTTCTCMGGCARYTTTCGCCGRATGGCCACCAAYCTMATYGGATGGATTTCYGTTCTYGCAGGSGGRTGSCCYCTATCCCATARCCACAGYCCYTCTACRTGMACCCAATCCCCAAGTGTTGGCCAATTCCATATCCTRTCYCTYCTCTCRTGTCCGGAKGTGTAAAACCCYGCGCTATTTCCCGCATTATTCAAGTCAGMGCAGGGATTCCCTTCRTTGYCAGCCCCCAGACCACTCTCCCATTCACAATGAACGTAWGGCATCATCACAGTATCCAGMACCTCCCTGGTCTTCTCATGGCGACTGACYCTRTTGGCAAGTAAATTGGTAAACCGATTATCCTTTGTACTATCHGGCTTTACGTTGAAGCTTACATCATGTGTGTAGTGGTGAAAGGGAAAATCACTGGGACTTACGTGACAGTCGATGTGTTTTGATCCAGGTTTTGGAATTACCTCACCCTCAAGTACRGTGATCTCATCATAGTCAATTACWGGCAACCAGGCAGGTAGAATCAGGTTCAATTCCACTACCTTSTKCAYGAACAGGAACTTGAATACTGTATCRGGACAYGGCTGGAAACCCTTCTCTGCCTCCGTGCTCARAGGTGGYTCCTTATACCTGGTTTGACCATAGGAGAGGGATAAAGAGCCAAAGGCCARATAAANAAANNYAAAGCTTGTYAGRATYCTGCTCATCTTCNAAAAAAAATGCCCYATACCAAAAGCAAAGGGCAAGAGTAAAATYAKRATAMYSGTTAYTATTTAACCATTAAYGTTTGATGMAGTGAATATGAATAMCCAYCTATTTCAATACTCACAAGATAAAGTCCTGAGGARAGATTGTCATTATYGACCTCAGTACTAAATACTCCAGCGGCKGTTTTGAACTGTYGRCTATAAACSACCCGSCCCAAATAATCACGAATYGACATTCTGAATTCCTGGGCCTCCAAAGCAACAAATCCAATGTTGAAAGTACCGTCAGTTGGRTTTGGATACATATYAAAYGAATGCAGTATCACTTTGCCCGTTTCATCAACGCCRATGGGAATTTCYGGCTCTGTTACTGTWATTACCACTAACCCGGTATCACATCCTCCAAAATCATCACAGACAATCACATAAACRCTGTCATTACCAACGAATCCCGCATTTGCTGCATAAATAAAACAAGTGTCATTATCTGAAATTCCAGTTACTGAACCATTCGCTGGGCCGGATGCAATTCCAGTAACATCCAGATTGTCATTATCACCATCAGTTGCTTGTAAACATACTGTTAATGGAATATTTSCCGCYGTGRTTTGTGTAATGACATTGGGAGCTATCACAGGTGCTACATTCACCAATGTAACGGTGATGCTAATTGAAGCAGTATCACAACCTCCACTTTGATCGCAAACTATAATCTCGACCTGATCYACCCCTACAAATCCCAAATTCGGTGTGTAGAYAAAACAKGTGTCTCCRTCGGAGAGGCCAGTAATACTTCCATTCTGGGGTCCGGATGCRATTCCMGTGGCATCRAGAGGATCATTATCAGCATCAGTCACRTCCAGGCATACCGTGATGGATACATCCTCCGGGGTAGAGACHGTAAGAATACTGGGTGAAATAACYGGATTTACRATMGGCGGGGTATATATCAACGACARYGTATCAGTACTTGTAATGCATCCTAATATATTTGTAGCCACCAGATAATAATCRCCATCCTGGGTTATGGTATACGTCGTTGCCGTTTCACCYGGTATAGGCGCACCGTTCATATACCACTGTAAATCCGGAGCACTYGAGAATGTAGTCAAGAGGTTAAYAATCTGAAAGAACAGGGGTGTAGMAGGATATGGAACAACCTCTACTGATCGRACAGTTGTACTRCTCTCGCAACCTACACTACTTGTAACTGTCGCCCAATAATCTCCGGTTTGGTAAGTGACATATATCGAATCKGTTGCACCAACTATTAAATTTGTATCGATATACCATTGGTAAAATGTACCACCACCCGTAACCAATGTAATTGAATCACCYGTGCAYACSGAATCATTGGGTGCATATGCRATACTATCRGGATTYGGGTATGCATRGACATAAATGGTATCATAATCTATATAGGAAGTGTCAATCTGAGTAATGATCGTAAGGTTTCCATTKATSGCCTGGGTTCCYGCAGCTGGTGAAATAGTCTGGACGTTATACGTMGCYGGCCCCGTCACATTCACAATCGTCAATCCTAAATCATCATGCTGGGAAATATTATCATCATCAAAAAACTGTATCGTAAATTGAACTCCCTCCAMTACATGGCCCAGGTTGCTCCATGCRGGAGWCATYGAATTGGAAATTACCGGCGAATCAAAAAGAGAGAACCCGTCGTTCACCCTAAAATAGATATCAGGATTGCCCGTACAMACAAAAATATAAGGTTCCTCAATATCCCCACACCAATCGTCGTTYGTTACATTTACAGATGCACTGGACAGCACATACTCCARTATGTCCATTTGGCATGATACGACATAAGTACCCGGAGTGGTATAGACGTTTGTSGGAAATTCATCAGTAGAGGTARTTCCATCTCCAAAGTCCCAATTATAYGTAATCAGGGGATCTCCYCCACTCTGYAATATTGGCGAAAAATCTGTGCTTACACTGTCACATCCCTGATTATTGCTCATTGTGAATACCGAATTACCACTCGGATTTGCCACTATTGTCAGAGGRACATCAAACGWCTCCGCCTGCACCACCGACTGACTCCCMARAGTMACATAGGCCAAKACACTYACRGTAATTATRTAATTGCCCGGCAGCAAGGGTGTTCCACAGATCTTTGCACAGCCACGCTCTGACGCCGGAGGATTCTGCGGCGGATAAAACGTRGTAACATCAGTTCCGGTATAATCATAAGCGGTCCATTGCATCCCAGCGGGTAATCCAGAGAGCCCTACAACATCTATTTGCGTTAGATCCACCGTCCCCGACACCGGAACAGTTATGTTAAATTGCTCAGGCATGTAAAAGGTCACATCGGCCTCATAATACTGCTGAGCGGTATCTGTTGGAAGAACAGCTGGGCATAGTTTAGGACCGGCTGGTACCGAATCACAGGTAAGGTCGATGATGCAGATTGGACAACTCTGGGCAAGCACAACATTCCCGATTGATGCCAGGGTCAACAAGAGTAATGCCCTCATGATGGTCAATCGTACCACGATCTTACTGTCCTATGTCAATAGTTAACCGGAAATTATTTAACCACAGTCATCTTCCCCGTAACACTGTGTACACCACTTACCATGTTGTACATGTAGATGCCTGGAGCCAATCCCGTGGAGGAAAATTCAATAGTATTTGCTCCGACTGTGCCCTCCATCGATTCAGCATAAACTACTTTTCCAATCCTGTCGATTACAATGAAGTGTACCACGCCCTGTTCCTTGAGATCAAAATTAAYGTTGGTYTTGCCAGAAAATGGATTTGGAACCGCCTGRACCCTGGTAAAAGAAGCAACCTCTTCTTGSTCAACACCCAGAGGAATCACAAYYACATCCGYRCACRARSTATCAACACTACACGGATTTGTAGTARCCAGGCATACATTGAAAGTTCCACCARCCRAATATGTATGTGTAGGATTAGAACTGGKTGAAGTATTTCCGTCTCCNAAAGTCCMAAGCCNAGCCAGTRGCATCCGTTGAGGCATCCACGAACATTACCGTAAGGCCGGTATCATTGCTGGAAAAAGCAGCAACGGTTGGGTTGCAACCACCAGCAGACACCGTAACACTGGTACAGCTAGTATCAGCACTRCATGCATTGGTAGTGGTCAGACATACATTATAAGTACCRTCSGCAGCATAAATATGCGTACCRGGATTTTSATCYGTGGAAGTAAAGCYATCACCGAAGTCCCATGCCCATGAAGTAGCATCTGAAGAWSCATYCGTRAATACAGCATCCAGCCCTRCGCTATTGGAAGTAAATGCAGACACGGTAGGATTACAAGCAACATAATTTACGACTACAGAACCTACACTTCCACAACCATTCACGTCAATAGCAGCATAATTGTAAGTACCCGCGCAAAGGCCAGTAGCAATCGCCGAAGTTCCTGCACCCGCGTTATCGTCCCACTGATAGGTCACACCACCAGTTGCAGTTGCAGTGCCATTACARGCMGGTGCCAGCTGGRWACTATTTGTTGACGTCGCCGTTGTTACCGGGGGTACRTCRTTGCTAATCACGACYGAATATTGGTCAACRRCATCCATGTTTACCGGAGGATTTCCAAAGSSRACCAACTCAKYAACATARGCATCAATTTCAACAACAATGTCGTAAGTGCCCACAGTYGTGKGTGTTCCTATCAGCAATATACACCCGGACGTTCCTCCCGGCCAACCACATGAAGGTGGATTACATACAGGKATTAATCCYGGAGGCAAACCATTAATTGCAACACCGTCACCGGTGTTATCTTGTACAACAATAGAATCAATAGTTGCATTAATTGTTCCAAGTGGTGGCCCCAAATCATAYAAGGAATCCACTGGAATGATAGCCGTAATGGTTACCGAATACTGAACATTCACTTGTCCACAAGGAAGTCCGACCAAAGTATCAGGATAGATKCCSGGYAGTGTATATTGCCCGTCRGGYACACAWGWTTGTGCTGTAACSGTAATAGTGCCAATCATCACAATTGCGACTATTGTAGAGAGTAGTTTTTTTATCATTTGGGGKGATTTTATTCGTTAAGTGTTATGCAAGCATATTAAATTCACCCAAAATTACGAAAAAATAAATTAACGTAAGTTTGCAAAGTGAAAATCAAAATCRCGGCTTAATTTGATTATTTTGCAGTTGAGTGTTCGTCCTTGAAAATTGGAATTTTATCTAAAATGAAAGCAATGAATGAGTCTATGAAAAGAATATGGATTTTAAGCATGTTGGTCATTGGGAGTTGGTGTCCAGCTTTAGCTCAAGAGGAAGGTACGTTRACCGGGAAGATTGTAGATGAGAAGGGGCAGCCCTTAATCGGAGCCAATGTCGTAATAGATGAYTCGACGGGCACCGCTACTGATATAGATGGGAATTTCACCATAAAGGTTCGTCCGGGYCTCCATAAAATCCTTTGCCGGTTTTTGGGMTGTGACTCTRAAACMCAAAAYATCACCATYGTTTCGGGAGAAAAATTYACRYTGAACGTTGAGTTAAAGGAARCARCKACGRATTTGGRAACWKTTGTAGTTWCGGCGGGMAARTTTGAGCAAAAGATTGAGGAGATTACAGTTTCCATGACAGTAATTGACCCGGATTTRGTTGAGAATAAAGGCACTACGAATATGCAAACGGCCATCAATCAGGCTCCGGGCGTACAGATCATTGATTCAGARCCCCAAATAAGGAGCGGCAGCGGATACAGTTTTGGTGCGGGGAGTCGGGTAATGATACTTGTGGATGATCTGCCTATTCTCTCAGGCGATGCCGGAAGACCGGCCTGGAATTTCCTGCCGGTTGARAACCTGGAGCAAATYGAGATCATYAAAGGTGCCTCTTCCGTTCTCTACGGATCAGCAGCATTGAGCGGCGTTATCAATATTCGAACGGCTTATCCAAAAGACAAACCCCAATCAAAGATCAATGTGTACTCCGGCRTCTATGACAATCCAACCCGAAAGCACGCGATTTACTGGGATGATTCCAATCCGGTCTTTACAGGAATGAATTTCTTTCACTCAAGGAAAATAGGGAATTGGGACCTGGTAATTGGAGGCAATATGTTTGCGGACRATGGTTATGTAGGTTCGGCTCCGGAGGATATTACGGTAATTCCAATTRCTAAGAAGAAAGCAACTGCCAATGGGACTSTCATTACAAATACAGATACCATATATCAGYACTTGTCCARCGGTATTGGGGAGTTTGAGAACAGAGTGCGGATGAATGCCAATGTCAGGTACCGACATCCCAAAATTGAAGGTTTAAACTTCGGCRTAAATGTCAATRYTATGTATTCCAGATCTGCAGGGGCTTTACTGCTGCTGGATACGGATTCAGGGATGTATCGCTCTTTCCCCGGAGCAATTACGAAAACCTTGAAATTGCTTTCTAACATTGACCCGTATRTRAATTACTATGGCAAGAAGGGTGGCAAGCACAGCCTGCGTACTCGCRTGTACTATGTAGACAATGTCAATACGAGTGATGATGAACGTGACCARTCCAATAAATCAACCCTCTAYTATGGGCAATATCAATACCAGAAGAAATTTGAGAAATTCGAAGACCTGATTCTTACATCTGGAATAATGGGTACGTATTCCGAATCGAACTCAATTCTCTATKTGGGCAAYGAGGCGGGAAGTCCTGYTAACTTTTCGAGAAACTATGCGGTATTTACGCAACTGGAYAAGAAGTGGTGGGATAGAGTTACGTTATCCTTAGGCGTACGATACGAAGGATTTGAAATTAACGAGAGCGATCGGGAGGCCAAACCTGTTTTTCGGAGTGGTGCAAGTGCCAGAATACTCAAGGCAACCTTTGTTCGGGCTTCGTATGGAGAAGGTTTTAGATTCCCTACAATTGCTGAAAAGTACATCAGAACACAAGTTGGGCCAATGAGTATTTATCCGAATRATGATATCACYGCYGAGAAGAGCTGGAACGCRGAAATTGGTGCCAAGCAAGGTTTCAAAATAGGTAATTTTTACGGCTATTTGGATCTTGCCGTATTTCAACAAGAAATTMASAAYAGTATAGARTTCAATGTGGGMAGRTGGGGAKSRGYWGRTGATCCATTATTTGGGCTTGGATTTAAGTCCATTAATGTCGGTCTTGCCCGGATACGGGGYATAGACTTCTCTATAGAGGGCAAAGGGAAGATAGGGCCGTTTGAGATCAYGCTGTTTGGAGGACATACTTTTACGGTACCTGTCGCGATGACACCAGATGACGTAATTGCCACTAGATATGTCGTAAACGGGAACGCACAAGATGAACCRGACTCAAATGCGAGTGATACRYTGATCATTACCTATAAGAACACCAGTTCCGACACTAGCGGGAATATCTTAAAATACCGCTATCAGCACCTAACCAAATTTGATATAAATGTATTGTACAAGAAGTTTGCCTTTGGTGTCAGCTATMGATTTAATAGTTTCATGGCAAATGTTGATAAGGTATTTATTGATTTAGATAAAAACAGTGGCCAGGGTKTGTACGAAGGTATTCTTCCAACWGGCATTAAAGARTATAGAGATGMCAAAGAWGGRAAAGGTGACTATGTTGTAGATATCAGAGTCAGGTATGAATTGTCTGAAACGGTCAAGRTATCATTCATTGTAAATAATCTTTTGAACCGGGAGTACATGATCCGCCCTCTTAACATTGAATCGCCAAGAACGGGACAGCTGCAGTTCACAATCAACTTTTAAAACCCTTCAATCCACGTCATGCTAGAAGTTGGATCAGGCAAAACTGATATAACGGCATTTGTTAAAGGTGTGGGCATGATGGGTTACGGCATGCACGACCAAACGGTTGAGGATGTAGAGACCGCTCTTTCCTGTCGTGCATTTGTATTTCATGATTCTGATTCAGGGAAGAAGCTTGCCTTTGTAAATGCAGAAATGTGTTTTGTCACCATYGCCATCAAACAAGCAGTTGTTTCAAAACTGAAAAGCCAGTACGGGGAGTTGGGCTTTGATGATGAGAACGTAATGCTCACCGCTCAGCATACRCAYAGCGGTCCTGGSGGATATTCACACTATGCTTTCTTCAACTTCAGCATTCCAGGTTTYGCCACCGAAGTATTTGATACTATTGTCAATGGTATGGTTGAGGCAATCTTGCAAGCGGAAAAAGGCTTAACTCCTGCCAAACTAAAGTTCGGCAAGGGGAGCTTTGCTCCAGAGCTAAAAGTGGCTTTTAACCGATCCATGCCCGCTTATAATGCAAATCCAGAAGTTGAAAAACTCAAYAACTCGGACTGGCACCTTGCAGTGGACCGGGAAATGCGCCTGCTTCGYATTGAYACRGAGTCAAATGAACCYATCGGACTTCTCAATTGGTTTGGTGTTCACACAACYACTGTTGGCAATGACAACAGAAGRATYAGCTTCGAYAACAARGGCTACGCCTCGSAAGCATTTGAAAAAGAGCTGGCTGATGCAAATCCRGATTTCTCCGCCGTMTTTGCCCAAGGGCCTTGCGCTGATGTGATGCCCAACTTCATTTGGGAAGCAAAGAGAAATAAAATGCGSGGYATTGATCCCAACGATTTTGAAAGTGCAAAATACAATGGAAACCTRCAATTTGAAAAGGCGAAGGAGATCTATGATGRTCTTCAMGAMASTGGTGAGTTAAAGGATCYAACTCTTGATTGTGGGCTCATGTATATCGATTTCTCCGATGTTGAAGTTGACGAAGAATTCATTCCSGAAAATAATTCTGCGCATCAAGAAGGAGCCTCTACCAGCCTTGCTTGTATGGGAGTTGCCTTCTTCAAAGGCACCGTTGACGGTCCGGGAATATCAGCTGGCCTGGGCGTTTTGGCTGCTCAATTATGTCGGGTGAATAAGAGGGTGGAGCTGTTCAAATCTACCTTTGCATCCCCGGAAGAAGCGAGAAGAGTCGCTCACAAATACAAAACTCAAGGCAAGAAGGATATTTTAGTAGAATCAGGAGTGGGAAAAGTATTGGGTATCAGCAATCTCAAAAAGCTAAAGCCTCTGGCTGGYATTGACAARAGCCTGGGAAACATGAGAAGGCATTACATGAATGGKGGCTTGAACAACACTACCTGGACCCCTCAARTTTTACCWGTACAATTCTTCATYATAGGTTCRATCGCCATAGTGGGGATACCBGCAGAGATTTCGGTGGTTAGCGGGAGAAGGTTTAAGAAGACAATTGCCGACATCCTGAAAAGCAGGGGAATTACGGAGGTGATCCTCTCACCCTATGCCAATTGTTACTCCGGGTATATCACCACATAYGAGGAGTATCAAAAGCAATGYTACGAAGGTGGGCACACKGTATTCGGGGAGTGGACGCAAGCTGCATACAGTACTAAATTGAAGTATATGGCCAACGAAATGTTAAAGCCAGAAACTGAAAGGGAATTTGATACKGAGATGAAAGCGGAGGTGTTTTTAGAGGAAGAAATAGCAAARCGTACTTATGCCTCTTGAAGGTATGCAGATGACCTGCATTAAACCAATTGGCRACCTGCATTTCGACTTMACCCCGGCTGTGCTGGATGTGCGCACTCAATGAATGCTGAGCNNNTTGTCCCRTGCRGTGTSGAAGGAAGTCAAARCRCGGATATTGATATCAAACCCRYAAGCAAAACKTAAGTATTACACGATTCTCAGAAAGTGAATAGAGATTACGCATACTACAAGTCCATTTTYAAAGGRCGCAGTTTGCCTTTGGCTTATGTAGATCTCGATCTGTTCGACGAAAATGTRAAGAAYATYATTCCGCGSGCSGGMRAYAAAAAGATYCGYGTAGCTTCCAAATCAGTACGRTGYACATCCCTACTCAAACGGGTATTGGATTCCAATGCTGCRTACCAAGGACTCATGTGCTTCACGGTACCTGAATCGATTTACCTCTCACAGCAGGGTTTTGATGATTTRCTTGTAGCATATCCAACAGCACAAAGAGAACATTTAATGACTGCCTGCACTGAAGTGTCCAAAGGCAAAACCATCGTTATGATGGTVGATTCAAAGGAGCACCTGACTGTTCATCAAGATGTAGCAAAGGAGAGCGGTGTGAYSCTGYCYATWTGTATYGATGTKGATATGTCTTCAARATTCCCTGGAATTCACTTCGGAGTGCTGAGATCCAGGATCACAAATGAGGAGCATGCAGCAGATTTATATGAGGAGATAAAGAAATGTGGCAATCTCAAACTGGTTGGCATAATGGGATACGAGGCACAGATTGCRGGTTTGGGTGACAATTACCCGGGRCAGGCCCTTAAGAATGCTGCTGTAAAAATGCTAAAACGCAAATCCATTAAGGAGGTAGCTCAAAGGCGTGCAGCGGTGGTTAAGAGGTTAGAATCCATGGGTGCTGATATGACATTGATCAATGGAGGCGGTACGGGAAGCCTTGAATCAACCAGGAAGGAGACCGTTGTGACYGAAGTTACGGTGGGTTCTGGATTTTATGCCTCAGGTTTATTCGACAATTACTCTATCTTCAAACACCTTCCCTCAGCTGGATACGCGATTGAAGTAGTCAGGCAACCAGTTCCCGGGGTATATACTTGCCATGGAGGCGGMTATACGGCCTCAGGAGCCATMGCWGCCGACAAGCAACCAAAACCGTTTCTACCTACAGGTGCAAAACTTACCGCCAATGAAGGGGCTGGGGAGGTACAAACTCCTATAAACTATACCGGCCAGGAKYTGGAAGTTGGCGATCCTGTACTKATGCGCCACAGYAAGGCAGGGGAATTRTGCGAACGTTTCARTACACTCCTCCTCATCTCRGACGGTAWGATCATCGATGAGGTCAAGACGTATCGGGGTGAAGGGCTTGCTTTCTTGTAGCATTGCAGCTTCTTCTGAGGAAGCGTCTCCTTGAAATTATCTCAACAATATTCAGACCCATCCACATTAAATACTGTGCATGTGCTCCATGCCACCTCTCTACTTCCAGAAGCCCAGATTTTTACCCGTAACTATAACCAGCCCGGGCCGGAATACGTATATTTATTACGGGCTGCGGGCGAAAGGCAAGGCCTGCAGTTGACAAGATATACCAAGTGAACCGCAAGTGATAAAACACGCATCTGGCAAATAGTAAATAGAATAGTAATGGAGTATTTTAATTATATCGTAATAGGGTTGATACTTGCGGGAGCAGCAATCATGGCCCGATCAGTATTTCTCACGCGAAAGATATTTGATCTGCTTCCGAGCAAAGAGTTTCGCAATAGTTGGAGAAATCTGTCCATATTCATGATTTTCTTCTTTTTTGGCTACTTAGGTGCTGCCTTTGTGGTAATTATAGGACAAGGTGGTTTGTTAGAGCTGCTTACCGGTGTCGTCTTCTTTTTTGGGGCGCTTTTCGTTTACATTGTTGTGCGTACAGGGTTGGCTACCTTCAAAGAACTTCAGGCAGCCAACCTGGGACTGGAGAGAAGGGTAAAGCTACGTACCCAGGAACTCGAATCCAAAAACAGGGAGCTGGAGCAATTYKCKTAYRTKGCCTCGCATGATTTGCAGGAACCCCTTCGCACGGTTATCAGTTTTGTAGACCTGCTAAAGAATAATTACCAAGACAAACTTGACGAGAATGCTGACAAATACCTGGAATTCATAAAACGGGCCTCTACCCGTATGAGGGCACTGATTAAAGGACTGCTTGACTTTTCCCGCATCGGGCAAGACAGRGAGTTGACCRCGATTGACTGCAACACGCTGATCGTGGACATTAAGARCGACCTTACATCGATCATCACCGAGASCAATACGGTATTTGACATAGGYGAATTGCCCCAACTGAAGGGATATGCAACAGAACTTAGATTACTATTTCAAAACCTGATTACCAATGCCATTAAGTTTCACAAGACGGAYACCGCTCCCCATGTTAAAATATCAGCACAAAARGAGGACGGGCATTGGAAATTTGCAGTCGAGGATGATGGWATCGGCATAGCGGAAAACCAAAGGGAAAAAATATTTGTGATCTTCCAACGSCTGCATGGCCAGGATCAATATGATGGCACGGGAATCGGCCTTGCSCATTGCCAGAAAATTGYGGATTTGCATGGTGGCAAGATTTGGGTAGATTCGCAACCYAATAAAGGAAGCACTTTTTACTTTACGATTCCATACTGAAAGAAAATGAAGAGACAACTRAATTGCGTGATGCTGATTGACGATGAGGAATCGACCAATTTCCTTAGTGAAATGGTCCTCAAACAGGTGGGCTGTGCGGAGAGAATAGTGGTCAAGCAAAGTGCTRYAGAGGCRCTGGACTACTTAAAATCAAAAGAGGACGGAGARCACCCGCAACCCAATATTATTTTCCTTGACATCAATATGCCTGGCATGGACGGATGGGAGTTCCTTGAAAAGTACAGGGACCTGAACAAAGGGGAAAAAGGGGAAATTATAGTGGTCATGCTGACAACTTCCCTCAATCCTGCAGATGCAGAGAARGCAAAAGGTATTGAGGAAATAGACGCCTTTCGAARCAAACCACTGACACGGGAAATGCTKGACAAGATACTTGAGGAGCATTTTGAGGACTGATTCTAAAATCAGATGAGCCTGTTAAGAAAAATCTTCGGCCCCTCCAAAGATGAAATCTGGTCGCAAATAGCCAAAGACATCGGAGGCGAATATATCGATGGAGGTTTTTGGCAAAAAGACACATTGCTGTATGAGCACAATGAATGGAAAATTCTGCTCGATACGTACACCCAAAGTTCGGGAAAGAGTTCGACGACCTATACAAGACTGAGGGTACCTTTTATAAATAAAGACAACCTCCGTTTTACTATTTATCGGGAAGGGTTTTTTAGCTCRATAGGGAAGTTTTTTGGGATGCAGGATATTATAACAGGAGATCCATATTTTGATGATCATTTTATTATTAAAGGAAACAACGTGTCCAGGATCAAACAGTTGCTGGATTCTGAAGAGTTGAAAAAATTGATGGACAATCAACCTCATATGCATATAGAGGTTCGAGACGATGAAGGGTGGTTTGGCCCAAGTTTCCCTCAGGGCGTTGATGAACTTTATTTCGAGTGTTTTGGTGTAATAAAGGAAAAGGATGTCTTGTTAAATCTTTTTGAATTATTTAGCGTGGTGTTGGATAGACTGGTAAGAATTGATTCAGCCTATGAAGATGATCCTAAAATTCGGCTGACGTAACAAGCATATATAGCACAACCATCATAAAGGCAATAACAAAAAWTTTGTGCTTCGCAGACAATGTTATGCTAAAYAATGAGATTTGAAAAGCAAGATAAAACGTACAACGCTCATAATCATTCTGGCCTATCTATCACTTAATTCTTGCCCCTCTTTTTCCCAAGACAGAATAAGAATTGACTCTCTTCACAAAACAATAGAAAATTTGACATGGGTGCTGACATTGCCTTGCNAAAAAACACACCCTCAGTATTCGCAGATGCTTTTCTATATCTTCAAGCATTAAACAGGGCAAAGAAATACAGGCTATTCYGGCATCTCTACATATCCCGTACTSGTCKCTAATACGGAATCCCGATCTTCTTGTAGATAAAATGCATTAGCCAGGCTGGGCCGATCATTAGAAACTGGAGATCCTTGAAGAAGGACGGTTTTTTACCTTCCACCTTGTGGCCCCAGAACTGGCCCGCCCACGCCACGGCAAAGATAATGAGCGAGATAGCCCACAGTGGCAKGATGTCCAGAGCTGCCAGGTAGCTATTTCCAACMAGGCAAAGTGCKGTAAAKAGGAAAAGACCGATCGAAAGCGAAAATGACAGAGTAAGGTAATAGATAAAGACCAAACCCGTGACAACAAATGCCCAATTCAAAGGTTGCCCGATCACCACAAAATCAAATGGAAATGGGATGGACCAGAACAACCCTACAATACTAAAGAAAATGGCCGGTACGCAGATCCAGTGTACAGCTTTGTTCGTCGGGTTTTTGTGGCTTTCACCATATTCATCCAGCCATGTATCAAGTTTTCTCATGAGAGACGGGTTTGATTTGGTTATAAATGTAGGTATTTTCTAAAAYAGGTYAGAAGTCGTAATCTTTATAATCCTCGTCGAATTCCTCATCTGAAATAGTAGTATTTACCCTCAGGTTTGTCACYGCGTAGCGCTCATATAAACCCTTGTCATCAGACATCTCCTGCTTTATTGGCAGATGCCTCATCTTTTCTATATACAACACACTTACCTTAGCGTATACAATAGGCACCTTGATTACCTGCCCTTCTTTGACATCCTCATAATCATCTACTTTATCGTTTTCCCGAACAATCATGTATTCCGAAATCATCCGTTCTTTAGCGATATCCAATACGCTCTCTCCCTTTTTAACCTTGTAATCAACATATTTAAAATCATCAAAGGTAATCACCACTTTATGGCAGGCTTTGCCGTCAATCGTAGCCGTACCCTCAAGTTTGAAATATTTGTCAAAATCATTACCTGCTGTATCAATAGCAAATTGAATAATGCTTTTCAAATAGTTAAAGCCCGATTCGCACATGCTATGATGTTGGCCCCTGCGCAGTATAGATCCATTCGGATCCAGGTTGAGGTTTATATAAGGGAAAGATCCCGGATTGACCAGTGCGTCTCCATCGTTTTCACCTTCTATATATAACACTTCYGCCCCGTCATTAGGTTCATAGTTATAGATATATAGTTTAAAGGGATTAAAAGCCACTTTGACATCCTGTCTTGCGGAGCCCAGCTTCCCATCCACCCTTTCATTTTGAGCCAAGGTATATCGCAGGGTCTTTATTTTGCCAATCGCCTCCATCATTTCGTCTATGACCTGCCTGCATTCCGACCTCTSTTGCGCATCTACCTCATTTATCATAAGYATACTTCCCGTGAACACCAATAAGAACAACTTCATYRTTTTTTTCATRATCAATAAACTATCTCTGCCTCRACYGCGTAATGGTCAGACAAATCTACATTCTTTTTCCGCCAGCTTGTTCTAAATATCTTGACGGCTCTTTTTACCTCCTCAATCCTGGCTCCCATCTCATTCAACAGCACATAATCAATGAGCTTGCCCTGTGCCTTTTCGGCGGGATACATATCATTGGTACTTTGATCAGCTGTAAACTTATAATCWCCTGACAGCTCGCCGTTTTCAACATCTAAGATACTCAACATCTGCTTATAATCACTTGTTTTGTGCATCGCGATATTCAAATCGCCCGTTACAATAAACGGTATGGATTCTTCTTTATTTTTCAGGATGAGTAAGTCGCGTATCTCCCTCAATTGTTCGTTGCGCACCTCCTGAAATTTATTTCCCTCTTTAGCCTGYAGATGCGTGCCGATAACCTGGAAAGATCTGCCGTCCTTTTCTACACGCACAAAAAGGGCRCCTTTTCGGGCCCGGCAATCRGCGGTGCCCTTACTRCAYTTRCTATAAGTAATAGCTTCTCTGTTTTTAATTTCCAATTTACTGATTATCCACAGACCACTGGAATACTTCAAAAATCCGCCATCCTYCGGATCATACTGATAAGGAAAATGTGCTGAAAGCACTTTCCAGATCATCTTATGTGCCCTTTTATGAAAYGCTTCCTGRAATACAATTATGTCATACTCCGTACTGGATAATATCTCCGCAATTCCCCTTGCCCGAGGTTTTTGATGCTTATAAAAGACTATTGCCGGAAGCAGGTGAACGTTCCAGGTAAGTATCTTCAAACTTCCACCACGATCAAGTAGTATGTTGTCACTGCGCCTAAGATCAGGTGGATTTTCTCCTGTTACCTGTCCAAACAGCAAATCCCCCGAAATGAGGAAAGCTGTTAACAGCAAAATGTATCGGAAAGTTTTTAGTGAATGAATAAAATCAAATAGCACGATCGGCTATTCTTCGTCCTCGTCAATATTCCGCTCTATCTCATCCATATAGAGCATCTGAACTGCTTCATCCAGAGTTGGAGTGATCGACAAGACCGTGTCGAGTTGCGAAATTGAGATCAATTTCTGAACGGATTCTTGCAATCCGGAAAGGATGAAGCTTCCATCTACCTCACGGCACAAGCGGTTTCCGATCAATATAGCGCTTAAGCCAGATGAATCGCAATACTTACACTGCCTCAGATCAACAATAATATTCTTCTCACCKGTGCTATTGATCATCACAAGYTCCGATTTCAATTCAGGGGACACYCTGCTATCCAACTTGTCCACCGAAGGAGTAACAACTGAGTATCGATCCTGTTTRTCTACTGAAAAATTGGCCATYKCTNWAAKAWATWMRMNATTSTCTNCYTATNRAWKAGMWAAWNAACAAATGTATRAAAAWTCTATTTCTATTCCTCTCTTTTTATCGTCCCGGCAAGCAGGTACAGAATAGCCATTCTCACTGCCACACCATTCTCCACCTGATCTAGAATAACCGAAGCATCGGAATCTGCTWCATCACTGGTTATTTCCACTCCCCGATTAATTGGACCAGGATGCATCACGGTAATTTCCTTATTCAAAGAATCCAGGATTTCCTTCGTTAGTCCGTACATCATCGAATACTCTCTAAGCGAAGGGAAATACATGATCTCCTGGCGTTCCAATTGAATTCGCAACATATTGGCTACATCACACCATTGCAAAGCATTAATCAGGTTGTGCTCTACTTTTACACCCAAAGAAGCTATGTACTTTGGCATCAGCGTGGTAGGRCCACAAACCATTACTTCTGCTCCCAACTTTTGCAGGCAGAAGATATTGGAAAGTGCCACCCGAGAGTGTARAATGTCACCTACAATAACCACCTTCTTGCCCTTCACCGAACCGTGTTTTTCCCTGATGGAATAGGCATCAAGCAGCGCCTGCGTTGGATGCTCGTGCGCACCATCACCGGCATTGATAATAGGTACATCAACATGCCTGGATAAGAAGATACAAGAACCGGGGTTAGGGTGTCGCATCACAATCATATCCACTTTCATGGCCAGGATGTTGTTCACAGTATCTATCAGCGTTTCACCTTTCTTCAACGAAGAGGAAGCCGCCGAAAAATTAACCACATCAGCCCCAAGCCTCTTCTCGGCTAGTTCAAATGAAATTCTCGTTCTCGTGGAGTTTTCAAAGAAGAGGTTGGCTACCGTAATATCCCGGAGTGAGGGAACCTTTTTAATSGGCCTGTTCAGTATTTCCTTAAACTGATCGGCRGTTTCAAAAATCAAATTGATGTCCGCAGCCGTAATCTGTTTTATGCCCAATAAATGCTGGGTACTCAATTGCTCTTTTATCGTCTCTTGATCTTCCATTTATATCTTTTCACTTTCTCTGAACCAATACGCGATCCTGGCCTTCAATTTCTTCCCACTCCACTTTCACCCTCTCGCTGGATATAGTGTCAATAGTACTACCCACGTAATTCGGTTCTATCGGCAAATGCCTGGAAAACCGCCTGTCAATCAACACCAGAAGTTCCATCTCACTTGGCCTTCCATAGGCTAATATCTCATCCATTGCAGCCCGAACCGTCCTTCCGGTAAACAAGACATCATCAATCAGCACGACCTTCTTGTTTTCGACGATGAAATCCATCTTAGTGCTTTTTGGAAGTAGGGGCTTCTCGGTGCGCCTGAAATCATCTCTTGAAAAAGTGACATCGATGTTACCAACGAGCAAATCCTGCTTGCCGAGAATCTTTTGAAGATTTGCACTTATTCTAGCCGCCAGGGGGATACCCCTTGGTTGAATACCAACCAGTGCRACATCTGAAAAATCGTTGTGATTTTCAATTAACTGGAAGCACAGCCTATTGATGGTAAGTTSGAAGCTTTTCTTGTCGAGAATGGACTTTGACTTCATATYAATTGAGCTGYATATTCAAAGGTGAAAGTATTATTTATTTGMCTAACCTGYCTGCTGTCYRGCAGAAAATATCTYAAAAAACYCACGTCGGCCYCRCCACCGGRCGGACGAGGTTTGCTCAGRACCGGGCAAAAAAAAGTCCCGAAAATTTCCGGGACTTTAATTCGATAAAYATTCATGTTATTCATCGTTATTTTCAGCTTCYTTGGCYTTCTTGTTTTTTTCACCAGCCTCCAWATCAGATTTCAACGCTGAAAGYGCGTCAATATCTCCCAAGGTCGTCTTCTCAAGGCTTTGTCTTACCTCACTGACAGCCTTGCGMACTGATTTGCCCTTATTCACTTTGGGTTTTTTCCGCTCTCCTATGTCACTGGTATAGGTAGCCGTATGGGAAACCAATATGCGCTTATTCTCCTTGGAGAACTCAAGCACTTTGAACTCTACCGTGTCCTCAAGTTGCAGCTTATTTCCATCCTCCTTGACTGCATGACGACCCGGAGTAAATGCCTCAACACCATGTGGCAAGGTAACAATGGTTCCCTTATCGTGTATACTTATGACTGTTCCTTTGTGAGTTGAATCAATTGTGAAGACCGTTTCAAACGCCTCCCAAGGGTTCTCCTCTAATTGCTTATGGCCCAGACTCACTTTTCTCTCATCCATATCCAATTCCAGGATGACAATTTCGACTTCATCACCCAAATCTGCAAACTCCGAAGGATGCTTGACCTTTTTCGACCAGGACAGATCCGAAATGTGTATCAATCCATCAACTCCTTCTTCAAGCTCTACAAAAATTCCGTAGTTAGTGAAGTTTCTGATTGTTCCCTTGTGTTTAGATCCTACAGGGTACTTCTTGTCAACATCTTTCCATGGATCATCTACCAATTGCCTCATACCAAGCGACATTTTGCGCTCTTCTTTGTCCATGGTAAGGATCTCAGCTTCTACCTCATCTCCCACTTTCAAGAAGTCTTGCGCGCTTCTCAAGTGTTGTGACCATGACATTTCCGAAACGTGAATCAGTCCCTCCACACCAGGAGCGACTTCTACAAAAGCGCCGTAATCTGCTACAACCACAACTTTTCCCTTCAACCTTACTCCAGGCTCTAATTTCTTGTCCATTGATTCCCAAGGATGATCAGTAAGTTGCTTTAGCCCCAACTGAATTCTTGTTTTACCTTCATCAAAGTCCAGAATTACAACATTGAGTTTTTCGTCCAATTTGACGATCTCCTCCGGATGAGCAATTCTACCCCATGACAGGTCGGTTATGTGTACCAAACCATCCACACCTCCAAGATCCATGAAAACGCCATAAGAAGTGATATTCTTAACAACTCCAACAAGTACTTGACCTTTTTCAAGCTTGGAAATAATTTCTTTTCTCTGCTCCTTGAGCTCAGACTCAATAAGCGCCTTATGAGAAACAACCACGTTCTTGAATTCCTTGTTGATCTTTACAACGCGAAAATCCATTTTCTTGCCAACGTACATGTCGTAATCCCTYACTGGCTTAACATCAATCTGGCTACCGGGCAAGAATGCCTCCAGTCCCAGCACATCAACRATTAATCCGCCCTTGGTTCTGCATTTCACAAATCCGCGGATAACCTCRTCAGTTCCCAGAGCTGCGTTCACCCTCTCCCACGCCCTCAGAATTCGGGCCTTCTTATGAGATAGAATCAACTGTCCAAGTCGATCTTCCAGAATTTCAACGTACACTTCTACACTATCTCCTACTTTGAGATCCGGATTGTACCTGAATTCAGATATAGAAATGATTGCTTCAGATTTATAACCAACATTRATAACAACCTCTCGTTTACTGATAGATACAATTGTACCGTCAAGGACTTCCTGATCAGAAAGAGAGCTTAACGTATCCACGTAAAGGGACTCCATTTTTTCTCTTTCCTCCGGGCTGTATTCGTCAATTTGCGAATCTACCTCGGACCAATCAAAGTTTTTAAGGTCAACTGGTTGCCCATTGGTATCAGGAGCCGGCTTCTCGTCTTTAGCCGTTGTTTTGTCAGATGATTTCTGAGGTGTATCATCTTTCTTTGATTTATCTGAATCCTCTTCCGCAGTTTTAGCTTCCACCTTCTCTGATTCTTCCTCCTTCGCAGGTTCAGCGTCAGTACTTTCCGTAGATTCAGTTTTTGTTTCCTGATCTTCCGATTCAACAGCTATGGGATCGGAATCAGTATTTGCTTTTTCTTCYGCTGCYGGTGCAGTGCTATCTTTAACCTCGGTAGTCGYTACCTCTTTGGCAGTAGCTTCGGCAGACGYGTCCGCGGACACATCAGTAGTTTCTTCAACCTTTGCTGTAGCTTCGGTTGAAACGTCTTTCTTTTCAGTCATATCATTATGCACCCGAGTGCACTTTTGTATTCCGTGTTCAATCGAAGTTTCACGGAAGTGGTTAAAACTATAGGATCTCCGAAATCCTCGAATAATATATCCCCATTATTCGGGGCGCAAAGGTAAGAAATATATCCGGACATTAAAGCAACGGGGCTTTAATGTTTCAAAGCAGTAAAGGAAAGTCAGGCGTTGTCAAAATTTGCCTTCAATCGCGCGACTATATGGTTGAACAGGCTTCCCAATGGTTTTTCAACCATCATCTGCAACATTGGGTTTAAATCRGATTCAAAGACCATGTAGGTCGTACAGGTATCCCCTTCACCTTCAAGAAAACAATTCAAGTCAAATCGAAAGGGAGACTTGTTGGTAGACTTGATGCGAATTTCCTTCCCATCCAATGCCTCATCAATTCTCATCCCAATGCTTGCCATCCCCTTAATATTGAATGARCACTCCTCCACCGTAGATTCCCATCCACTTATCTGATCAGGCATCAAGCCTTCATAATTATTGAAATCAGATAAAAACTGAAATGTATCAGCCATTGAATTTTTCACTTCTACTTTTTCACTTTCTATTRTTGTCATGTTAATGCTTTTTAATTGTTTTAACTCTTCTGTTTAATCCAACCTGGGTTCTTTCTCCAGGTTTGGAGCAGCTCAAAATCTTTCTCTTCAATATAATTTTCTTTAAGTGCCTCTTCGATAAGCGTCTCATAGTGCGACAGCGTTACCAATTCGCAATTAGCATCCTCAAAGTTCTGTGCCGCCACATCAAAACCATAGGTGAAAATCGCTGTCATGCCCAACACCTCGCAATTCTCTTCTCTAATTGCAGCTACGGCCTTCAGACTGCTTCCACCCGTTGAAACCAAATCCTCCACAATCACTACTTTCTGGCCTTCCTTGAGTTCACCCTCCACCATATTGTTCATGCCGTGTTCCTTAACATTTGATCTTACGTAGACGAACGGAAGCCCCATCTCCTCAGCGACCAGAGCGCCATGCGCGATCCCCCCGGTTGCGACACCAGCTATCACGTCGGGCTGTTGGAATTTTTTACCAATRGATACMGCTAATTGGCTTTTGACGTAAGCCCGGATTTTAGGGTAAGAAAGAATCCTTCTATTGTCACAATAGATCGGGGACTTTATGCCGGACGCCCASGTGAAGGGGTTTGTGGGTTGGAGTTTTATTGCCTTAATTTGCAGTAAAGACCGGGCTACTTCAGATGCTACTTGCTCACTGAAAATCATGCGGCAAATGTATAAAATATTCATTAACGATAAGCCTCTGTTCCTGGTAGACAACAACTCCGCTTATCGATCAAATGAAACCAGTCTTTTAGTGAATTTTCAAGGCGACGAAGACTTCTCATTTGGGATTCGGGCACTTGAAGAACAAGATCATCTATTCAGTCTCATGATCGTAAATTCCGACCTGGAATACTTGTGGAAGGCTTTCAAGTCCMGGTATGAGAAKATCGAAGCCGCTGGTGGGCTGGTAAAAAACACCAATGAAGAACACCTCCTTATCTTAAGAAACGGGAAATGGGATCTTCCCAAAGGGAAATTGGAAAATTCCGAAAGTACTGCCGAAGCGGCTATTAGAGAGGTGGAAGAAGAATGTGGGATTACCAATTTGATTCTTGGAGATAAACTATCATCAACTTACCACACTTATCGGATCGGTGAACAGGAGATTCTAAAGGAGTCACATTGGTACAATATGACTTACGAGGGTTCAGAGGAACTTACTCCACAATCAGACGAAGGAATCGAGAGGGCAGAATGGTTCAATACTGAACAAAGGTTGGAAGCCCAGATGAACACGTATGGTACAATAAATGATGTRCTGGCCACCATACCCTAGAAGTCACCAGGATCAGATATGGAAGGTTGGTCCTTTAACTTCAATATTTCTTTTCTAAAAGTCTTTGCAATTTTGCCGCTTGGGCGTTCYGCCGGGGCTTTCACAATTTTGCCCTGTTTATCAATGAAAATGTAGATCGGAATAGTCTTGATCCGATAATCCTCTTTCAGCTTATTGTCGCCACCAAAATGCAGGTAGTACTCTTTATACTTATTCTCCGGATGTATCAGGTTTCCCTTCTTYAGGAAACTCCGCATGGTTTCATACTTTTTATCAATTGARACACTTACGAAGGTTACGCGATCGCCGTATTCCTTAACCAGGGACGGCATTACCTTCATCTCCTGCAGACATGGCATACACCAGGTAGCCCAGAAATCAAGATAGACATACTTCCCTCTGAGATCACTGAGTTTAACCAAATTYCCATTTTCATCCTTTAATTCGAAATCAGGTGCATAAGTGCCCGGACGCAATTGCACCARGGTTRYTTTTATATYCCGTGCTAAATCCACGTGCCAATCTATTTTGGTCCTGACAGCTATAGAATCGAGTAAATCCAGCACCATCTGCTCTTTATACTTTGGATCGTCATACACCTCATAGAGCCCTTTAAGTAATATCAGTTCCCTCAARGTATCATTGGCGAGGATYTTATTTTGCTCAAGGACTTTCAAAATACCCTCCACATCTYTGTCCCTATTGATAAGATAKGGGATTGAGCTGCCCTTCGCTTTCATCGCAAAGATGGACAGATAGTCTGAAAAGTATTGATTGAYAAATCTCATGTAAACGATGTGATCCTCCCTTACGGGTTTATCAATGATATATTCCCTTTCAAATGCAGACACCTTTGATTTGTGGGTCATCTGTTTGATTTGTGCGATTTTATAATCTACATARGTRCTCATGAAGGATCCCGCCCCCTTTTTGCCAGATTTCGCCAGCTGATCAAATAAACTGTCTACTTTTTCTTTTTTTCTACCTTTTACAATGTARGAATAGAGTGAATCCGTAAGRCKGGTATATCTCTGATCGAATTTCGAAATGTGGGTGTTCAAATCCATCGCCGAAGTCTCAACAACTTTCAAATTMAGGCGCCCWGCGACTGCCGAATGCTGTCCTAYATCCACAACATACTTCTCCCCATTAAGAGCATAGAGTTGGAAATTACGCTCCTCAACACGCAAAAAAAGAAATTCAGAGTGATTGCCCGAAATCCTGAACTCGAATGTRCCATCCTGTTCCACATTGGTYGYAGCTATTTCCTGAATATCATTGGTGACATAATTCTGGTAGCTGTGAACGGCAATYKTWGAGCCYTTGAATTSTTCYGCCGTGCCACGAATAAYGGTTTGCGTGAATCCCGAAGTGGACAACACTAAGCAAAAGCWAGAAGCAGCAAKCAGGTTAATCCAACGACAGATCGATCCCRGCWGGTACAAATTTCGACGCTTCACCTCCATTCTTAATGATMTCTCTTACAATAGTAGAATTAAYTGCAGATAACTCAGGTGTCGAAAGGATAAACACGGTTTCAATATCACCGTACATCGACTTGTTCATTTGAGCTATCGTTCTTTCAAATTCAAAATCTGCRGAGGTTCTCAAGCCTCGCAAAATGAACTTTGCACCTAATTTGTTGCAAAAGTCCACGGTAAGACCCTGATACTGCTCCACAGTTACTYTGGACTCACYATCAAAGATCTTACCAAGCGATTCCAATCTYCTATCCAACGTGTAAAGGGACTGCTTCGAAGAATTAACCCCTATACCTATCACAATATTGTCAAATATAGACAGAGCACGGTTCACAATATCCACATGTCCAATAGTTACCGGGTCAAAAGATCCCGGAAATAACGCCGTCTTGTTCATAAATCAATCTGAATTTGTTTAATCATGTAAAGGTTGAATTATYACCCAATTACSAATGGTTCGGCTAAGCTCACTACAAGTATATGCAATTTACGAATTGTTACCCTGACAGATCCGGAATTAACAAAGGGCCGTTTGTATTACTGCACGGATTGAAAAACATCCATTCCTATATTCGTTCTAACCTGTCTGCAGGTTTACCATTCGCAGACAAACCAGCAGGACCTTAAGTCTTATATCTGGTTTACGTTAGATTTAAAGATGGTGAAATTCACATTCCCGATGGCTCTTTCATCTTTAAGATGAACCAAATTGCTGAAATTTTGATCATTCCCATGCTCAATGATCAACACACCATGCTCGTTTAACAGATTGCGCTCAAAAACCAATTGGTGTATGCGTGGAGTATCARGACTCATATAAGGTGGATCAGCAAARATGATATCAAACTTTCTCGYAGCATCCTGCAAATAATTGAACACATCCATTTTCACGACCAGAATTCCACTCATATCCAATTGAGCAACCGTACTTTTAATAAATCCAGTGCACTTATAATTACTATCTACAGATGTTACATCCCGACAYCCCCTGGATAAAACTTCATAGGAGATATTGCCYGTCCCAGCGAATAAATCMAGAAAKGAAGCTTCAGGAAATGCAAAACTATTKGCGAGAATGTTGAATAACGTTTCTTTCCCCGCGTCAGTYGTTGGCCGGACAGAGAGGTTGGTAGGGGCAGTAATCCTACGGCTCTTATAAATRCCGCTTATGATACGCAATCGAAAAGGCTGAAAAGRTTAAAATGATAATGTCCMGGGACYYCATCCATCTTATARCTGTAAGTGAAACCRGGRTTGCGATTAATAAAMCGCARRTTCCTGATGTAACTGTAGAGGATCCGATATTCCTGAGAATCCTTTCCACGTTCTCCRAGCAAAATCATCTCCACCGACTCAGGATTCAACTTGAGCTGTTCGCAAACAAAYAGGGTGTAGTAGGCWAGATCCTCCTTCGAATTGTACAGAAAGTTATTGCAGAATTTTAACTCATTCCCATCGATRAAAAGGATACTGAACAACCCCTCCTGAATATGCAAGAAACAAGTTTCCCGRTTTTGATTCTTGTRGAGACCYAAAAGAGTRTCAATAAGGCATGTYGTATGGTGTAATATTCGAACGTTCCCAAAAGCYGCCYGYAAATTCYCCAATRCCYCATTGGGAAGAGCATAGACATTGTATGCTTCAATSCCYTGCAGCTTATCCACAAACAGTGYAGACTCATGCGTTGRCGYCCCTCCACCATGGATATTAAAATCAAGAAATGTATGTTTCTTTGAYTTGTCGTACAGGGGAGCAGGTACGGTTGTAAACCGCTCATCCACCAGTACCAGACTAGTTGACTTGTAACTCGGACGAAGGAGCTCATGCGTCTGCAACATTTGTATGAGATGATTTACGGCYCCWRTAATTCCCTCACCTGTAACTGATTCRTGATGCAAAGCCAGGTACTTATTGCCAAGGGTGTCCAGTACACAAAACGAAATGCTCCTGACACTGAGTTCGATKGAAAGGTGATAAGAATCTGACCGCTTAGGATCAAAGGCATCATCTACCAGACCCAAATYCCTGGGAGAATCACCCTTMGAATGCACAGATACTAACTTAACTGAAGGACCGTTGGTAACAGAATGCTTTTGCGGGCACATTATTCACCCCAATTCCCGCTGGTGGAAGGTTCATCCATTGATCCAACACCGAGGCCATCTTCAAGATCAATAGCCTCATTATCGGTATCCAAACCGAAATAAATGATCGCAAACTTTGCGAATACCCAAAAGACCTTAACTTTTACTTTACCTTTCTCTATCTCTCCCGCCTTAAACTCAAATACCTCCCCATTTCCACCAAAAGGAACATASGGCAAAGAATCYACATAGAAGGGTAAACTGTGMTCYTTTAAATAACTAGYAGAAAAGATTGAATCCTGAACACTCATATACGTTGTGTCACGCGAYACCAAACCCATTTGAACAGCCTCCTCCTCAGAAAGCGTGTCAGGCACAGTACCTATTGCCTTAACCAAYGGAAATGAATCCWKCTTAACAAATTTYAAGAGCTCCCTAAACGAATTTGCATATGYGCTATTGACCGATTTGTGAGCGAGCTGAGCGGTTCTAACATCTATCAATCTCTCGATAACAAGTTKTCTTCTTYGCGAGGTCTCATCCTCAAATTCAATTTTACTCGCTATGCTGTTGTATACCAGGAATGCCATCCCTACCACGACKACCCACAATCCAATTCTAATACCGAGTTTCATACRAAGTCTTGTCCATTCACCACCYGTTTAAAAGCAATGACCATTGAATATAAATTTTACGAAAGTCAATTACCGGTTTGTGTTTCCTTGYYCACTTTTSAAGAAGGAAAARGCCATCCAAATCGACTTCGGACAAAACTACAATTTTTTTGATTTTATCGCCATAAAACGACGACGTTATCATTCTTCAAATCCAATAATGAATAATTTGTCYCACAAGTTCAAATCAACATGAAACRGATCAAGATCCATGAGATTATCAGGCCCGGGAAATCATGCATACCAATGAGTTAAAGAACAACCCACGAGGGGGTATTTAGGTTTTTTATGAACGTAACCTTATGCCAATTGCAAATGCGCCAATAGGTTTCCAATGATCCCCAGCGTATTAAAATCTTTGTTTTACCCAGATTTATCACACACGAAATTGGCAATTCATTACATTCGCCGTCTGTTGTAGTATTAACAATGCAATACCGTTGAATGTTAGCTTTATCCCTGATGAAATCAACCCTAAATCAAATTGGGGTATTCGAACCTGCGCGCGGCAAAGGCCGGTTAATGCAGCTTCTTGAGCAACATAATTTCTGGAATTAAGTTATGAGGACAGCAAACCACGCCTACATGTTTTCAATTTATCGATCAAGCGTTCTTGCGATCATAGTTTCTCTCATCCCGGTTGGCACTTATGCGCAAATCGGGGGGAATAATACGTATGAGTCCTTAAACCTGGTTACCTCTGCCAGAGCTAGTGGGCTTGGAGGACAGGTATTGGCCATCAAAGATGATGATATTGACATGGCCTGGTACAATCCCTCACTAYTGAATGAAAACATGCACRATCACCTGGTGGTCAATTTTGTTGACTATCTGACTGATATTAAATTGGTCTCCAGCATTTATTCATTCACGCATGAAAAATTYGGGAGCTTTAGCGGCGGGATCCAATACATGCACTTTGGCACCTTCCAGGAATACRATGAAACAGGAACCTTYTTMAGGGAATTTACAGCTCAGGATATAGTCGTTAACTTAGGATGGGGCACAGCMATAGCCCCAAAAATAAATGTCGGTACTGCCAAGGAGCGCACTTTAGATTCCATGTTCTATGTCGGTGCAAATTTCAAATTCATDAACTCATCATATCATTTTGATTACTCGTCATTTGGGGTAGCTGTTGATTTAGCGGGCACGTATCATAACAGAAAGAGTGATTTTGTTGTGGCCATGGTTATCAAAAACATAGGCGTCCAAATCAAACCYTTTACTCCYGACAACCGGGAACCTCTTCCTTTTGAGATTCAAGCCGGRATAACAAARAARCTCAARCATGCCCCGTTTCGTTTGATGCTTCACGCRCAACATTTGGAGAAATGGGATTTAACYTATGYCAACCCCAATGCAATTTCAAACACCTTTGATCCARCRGAARAAGACACTCTTTTTTTACAAAAAGTTGGTAGTAGCATTTCAGGATTCACCGACAAATTGCTCAGGCATGCRATTATCGGAACGGAACTGGTTATCACCCAAAACTTCCATATYCGMCTGGGTTATAACTACCTGAAAAGAAAAGARCTGAAGAGTGTCACSAAAAAAGGTACTGCCGGATTTTCCATTGGAGTTGGTCTGAAGATTTCTAAATTTAACTTCAGCTATAGCCGATCTTCCTTCCACCTTGCTGGAGGAAGCAATCAGTTTACGATTAGAACATCGTTATCAGAATTCAAAAGCAAACCAAAGGACCCAGAAGGAATTCCTCAGATCAATTAAATTGAAAAAAATCACCATTGCCATCGACGGTTACTCCTCTTGTGGCAAAAGYACRCTTGCCAAAAACCTCGCTAAGAGCATCGGCTACAACCATGTGGATACCGGTGCAATGTATCGATGTGTGACTTTATATGCAATGAATAACCAGATGATTGAGAATGGAGAGGTAGATARTGRGTTGCTAACAGCAAATTTAGATAACATCGTTATTGATTTCAGAAGAAAGGAGGRGTCAACAGTTTCCGACAGCTATCTAAATGGAGTGAATGTAGAAGAAACCATTAGRGGAATGCAYGTTTCCAACCACGTGTCTAAAATCTCTGTAATCAAAGAAGTCAGAGACAAAATGGTAGAAATACAGCGRAAAATGGGCAGTGAGAAAGGTGTTGTGATGGAAGGAAGAGACATCGGAACGGTAGTGTTTCCBGATGCAGAAATAAAAGTGTTCATGACTGCTTCCATAGATGTTAGGGTTCAGAGAAGATATGATGAGTTGAAATCCAAGGGTCGGGAGGTTTCGATGGAAGAGGTAAAGGAAAATGTATTGTACAGAGATTATGAAGATACCCATCGGGAAGARAGYCCACTGGCYCAAGCAGAAGACGCCATACTTCTCGACAATTCCGAAATGACAAGGGAAGATCAATTGAATTTTACGCTCAAGCTCTTCGCCGAAAAAATCTAGGCCGACTCTGCATCCAGTTCTTCCATCACGTCGCATATTGATCTGCATGAATCGTAAAACTCCAGCACGCGYTGCAGTACTTCATCGACCATAGTATCGGGGCAGGATGCTCCACTTGTCAAGATGACATCCACTGTCTCCTTTTCTGGAATAAACGAATCACTTATAATCATCTTGTCAGCATAATGGTCATAGTGACGAACCCGCTSCTTTGACATGATCTCATTTGCCCTTGATATATAGAACGTTGGCATTTTCTCTTCAATTAACTCAACTATATGAGAGGTGTTGGAACTGTTGTAACCTCCAACAACAATTGCCAGGTCTGCATTGTTCTTGAGTAAGCCATACGTCGCTTCCTGATTGTCATTGGTTGCATAACAAAGCGTGTCCCTGGTATCCGCAAAGTGCTTKTYAATGTTCTCAACACCATATTTTTTGCCCATAACATCCTTTAAAAAAGAAGAAATCTCCTGTGTTTCCGTTGCCAGCATGGTTGTCTGGTTCACCACACCRATTCGAGTTAAATCTCTATTAGGATCAAACCCYTCGGAGCATCGTCCTTCGAAAATTCCATARAAATCATCTCCGCTTGTTTCTYCCGATATTACTGCAGCGAGTTCTTTGGYCTGGGCTAAGTCTTTAACAATGATTGAAGGTGCTSTTTGTTTACTGTGTGAAAAAGTGGCTCTTGTTTCCTCGTGGTTGTGCTTTCCGTGAATAACAACAGTGAAAGCTTCATCGCCTAATTTTGCGGTTCGGTTCCAGACACGTTCTACAAAGGGGCAAGTYGTATTGTATTTATGCGTTTCAATTCCCAACTCCTTTAGTTTTCCCTCTGTTTCGAGTGTGGTACCAAACGCCGGAATGATTACAATGTCATCTGAACGCAGCGATTCCCATTCCACGAATTGATTTCCCTCAGTATCCATAATAAAATTTATCCCTCTCTCCTGCAAATCATTGTTAACGTTGGGATTGTGAATCATTTGGCTCAACAGATAAATYCTCTTRTCAGGRTTTTCCTCTAAGGCCTGGTAGGAGATCTCAATAGCATTCTCAACGCCATAGCAAAACCCAAAATGTCGGGCGATAAGGAAGCGTACTGGCCCAAAATCCAACACGGCAGGAGAAAAGTCCTTTTTGCGGGGATCCTGAATCCTTCTAATCTCCTTGATTTTGGAGATAATCGGGCTCTTATAAAACTCGGGTATCTTAAATTCCTTCATTCACCATTATCTGTTCACAAAATTATACTAATCAATGCTAACAAAAGACGACCTCCTTGTAATCACATTGTATGTCCTCACCATCTTTAACCTCTATAACTAATTTCCCTGATYGCAKTACATCGAGAATCCTCCCGCGAATCGCWACACCCTTTACTTTAAAATCCCGCCAAACKTGATATTCATAAAGTTTATCCAAATACTCAGTATGCATATTTTGATGGGAGCAGTTGCGCAATTCAAAGTACCGTCTATCCAGGTGAGYGCATAACTCACTCAAAACCTCATTTAATTCAAACCCACAACCCGCAACCAATTTCATGGAAGATGGATTTGGCAAGCCAGGGTTGAATTCCTCCTGGTTGACATTTATGCCGATGCCGATGATCGAATGTATCAACTTAGTTCCACTAACGGCGTTCTCAATTAAGATTCCCCCRATTTTCTTGTCCCTTACATAGATGTCGTTGGGCCACTTCACCCGAATTGCTGACATATTGACAGATAACACCTCGCTAAGATAACTGACTATACCCAGCGATATTGCTTTAGATAGTGAAAACTGATCTGATGGACTCAGAAATTTTGGGAATAAGACAACGGAAAAAGTGAGATTCTGTCCCGGCTCAGAATCCCATTTATTTCCTCTTTGACCACGTCCAGCGCTCTGATTCTCTGCAAATACGACGGTTCCCTCAGTTAAATCTTCCCCTTTTGTCAGTAAATCGTGTATATAATCGTTCGTAGAACCAATGGCATCCAATTTGATCTTAATTCTACCGAATACAAGGGTATCTGGAAGCATCTATTATCAGATTTGCTTATTTTTGTAAATGAAAATTGTTTGAATGATCAAAAAATCATTTGTTAAATCCAAAACTTCAACTTCTGGTAAGGATTCGTCAAATTTAGTTGATATTATTATCAATAGTATCCTCGAGAAAAAAGGAAACGATCTGGTTTCATTGGATTTAAGAAAGACTGAAGGGGCGATTTGTGACAACTTCATTATTTGCCATGGAAATTCAAACACGCAAGTCCGGGCAATAGCCGATTTTATAATTGAAGAGGTGAAGAAATTGTCTGGATCCAATCCATGGAAGAAAGAAGGGTTTGAAAATATGCAATGGATCTTGATAGACTACGTTGATATAGTAGTRCATGTCTTTCAAGCTGAAGCCAGAGCATTTTATGACGTAGAGGGAATGTGGGCTGATGCAGATGTGACATCCTAYAATGAAAAAAGRAAAGCAGTTTAAAGAATYGNAATAACCGTGAGTCAGARSGAYAMAGACARAAARAAGGRYGATCAAAAAGGGGAAAGYYCARGAGGTAATCTTGGATTTGGAGGCCCATCAAAACCRAAAATGAATTTCAGTTTTTACTGGATTTACGGGGCCATATTCGTGGTATTTATAGCCATGAATTTGATCGAGTGGGGAACCGGRGCAGAAGTAGTTACCTGGTCCAGGTTTGAAAAGGAGATGCTCAGCACCCGGGAAGTGGAGAAAATTACGATTATCAATAAGGAGCTCGTTGAAATCTACATTAAAAAGGATAAGCTAGCTGATTCTAAATATCGAAATGTAAATAAACGCTCAATAGGCAACGGGCTCAATCCAGGTCCACATTACTACTTTCAGATCTCATCACTRGATGAGTTTTATCTCAATCTTAAAGAAGCTCARGACRGCTATAGTCAAGGGTATGAAAAACTTCACCCTGAAAGTGAAAGCCGCAAGAGCTGGAGCGGGGAGCTTGGATGGCTCTTTACCATTGGTCTTATGGTATTGCTATGGGTCTTCGTTATGAGAAGRATGGGCGGAGGAGCAGGTGGAGGTTCAGGCGGTATTTTYAGCATTGGCAAATCAAAAGCCACCTTATTTGATGCCAACAGTAAAGTAAATATATCGTTTAAGGATGTTGCCGGATTAGAAGAGGANAAAGNAGGAAATAATTGAGATTGTYGAATTTCTGCAGCACCCGGACAAGTTCACAAAACTCGGTGCGAAAATTCCGAAAGGCGTTTTGCTAATTGGACCTCCGGGAACTGGAAAAACATTGCTGGCCAAAGCAGTTGCTGGYGAGGCAGGTGTACCATTCTTTTCTTTATCCGGATCTGACTTTGTGGAAATGTTTGTAGGCGTTGGAGCGGCAAGGGTGAGAGAYCTCTTTAACCAGGCTAAAACGAAAGCACCTTGCATTATTTTTATTGATGAGATMGATGCAATTGGRCGATCCAGAGGTAAAGGTCAGTTTTCKGGCGCAAATGATGAAAGGGAAAACACTTTGAATTCCCTTCTTTCGGAAATGGATGGCTTTGGCACCAACTCAGGTGTAATCATTTTGGCCGCTACAAACCGTCCGGAAATACTGGACTCTGCTCTTATGAGGCCGGGCCGGTTTGATCGTCAGATCGCAATTGACAAACCAGATCTTATYGGTAGGGAAGGAATTTTCAAMGTGCATCTCAAACCTCTAAAAAYCAAAAAAGYGGTGAGTGCAAAGGAACTCGCGACACAAACTCCKGGATTTGTAGGAGCTGACATTGCAAATGTTTGCAATGAGGCGGCRCTGATTGCGGCCAGATCCAATAAGAAGGCTATAGACATGGATGATTTTCAAAGCGCCATCGACAGGGTTATTGGAGGCCTGGAAAAGAAAACGAAACTCATCTCAAAAGAAGAGAAAGAGATTGTTGCTTATCAYGAGGCAGGTCATGCTGTTGCCGGGTGGTTTCTGGAGCATGCCGATCCRTTGGTCAAGGTAAGCATTGTCCCAAGGGGTATTGCTGCATTGGGATATGCGCAGTATTTGCCYAAGGAGCAATACCTGTATCGCACAGAAAAACTATTAGATGAAATGTGCATGTCATTGGGAGGTCGAGCAGCTGAACACATCATATTTGGCAAAATATCGACCGGTGCATTGAGCGACTTAGAGCGGATAACAAAGGTCGCATACAGTATGGTAAGTATATACGGTATGAATGATAAGGTTGGAAACGTATCGTTCTACGATCCCCAGCAAGGAGAGTATTCGTTCACCAAACCTTACTCCGAAAGTACCGCACACACGATTGACACCGAGGTGCGTGAGTTAATTGCAACGGCGTATGAGAGAACTAAGAAATTGCTTCGAGAGAAAAAGTCGCAGCTGGAAATGGTTGCGCAAGAGCTTCTAAAGAAAGAGGTCATTTTTAAGGATGATCTGATCAGRTTAATAGGAAAGAGRCCCTTTGACARTGARGACAACRAGACCGTTGGAGATTTAAAAARGGCTGCTAAAAAAGGCAGCAATGGGGCTATGAAAGGRAAAAAAGYGTCCGGGAAGGCAGAGGACAGCAGCAAAGATTCARAGGAATCCTGATAGAACCATATCCYGTTCGCAAAGCTAYCTTCACGAATTATGTCAGCAATGCCCATTACCTCTAAAGAGAAGATCCTTAAGAAAGTGCGAAAAGCACTGATTGATCAATCCCCGGAGCTTTATCCCGGGTTGGATTTCAAGAAGAACATCTATAACTTACCTGAAGGCAGCGACCAGAGTTTGGACATTGCGTTCGCCAATTCCTTTGCTGCCACCGATGGTAAATTTATCTTCTGTGAGAACCGAACGGACCTTATTGGCAATCTTAAAGGYATTGCAGAACAAAACGGATGGAAACAAATACACACGTTGGTGCCTGCAATTCAAAAACTGCTGAAAGAGGGTGAAATACCCCATACATCAGAAGAATCAGAGATGGAGASYATGGATGCCGGAGTCACCYTGTGCGAATACTTAATTGCCCGCAGTGGGAGTATCATGCTATCCTCCAGACAAATAAGTGGTAGAAGAATGGCCTCCTATCCTCCGGTTCACATTGTAATCGCCTATAGCGATCAGYTSGTAATGCATGTKGAAGAGGGACTGAACGGAATAAAGAATCGATATGAGAAACTTCCCTCATTTATAACTACTATTACCGGACCCAGCAGAACCGCCGACATTGAAAAAACCCTTATTGTAGGTGTKCATGGTCCAARAGAACTGTAYGTTTTTCTGCTCGACGAACATCTTASCCAGTAATTTTTATTATTACTTTGCATTTTATTCTAGATTAAGATAACCTTGAATAAGTGGAAAAAGACTGGGTTGCCGTATACAGTACAGATAATTCTCAGTCCATTACGATAATAAAGGCGATGCTTGAAACAAATGATATCCATGCGATTGMAATTGACAAACAAGCATCCCCTTATAATATTGGCGAAGTGGAGCTCTGTGTTAAGCGTGAGCATGTATTGAGAGCAAAATACCTGATTGACAAAAAGTCGACATGAGCAATTTGATACAACGGRCGATTACAGGATCCATCATTGTTGGTGTTATTCTCGGGTGCATTTATTTCGGCCGGCAATCATTCATTGCCTTGTTTTTGATCATTACGTCGCTTGGTTTATGGGAGTTTTACACCATGACGGAAAAAGGAGGAATGGCTCCACAAAAACTACTGGGCACCATTGCAGGGTCAACATTCTTTGCAATTAGTTCAATGTACATTCTTGGAATAATTACGTTGGACAAATTGCTCATAATTATGCCCCTGATGTTTCTTATTCTTATTGCTGAGCTTTATCGAAAGTCTGCGAACCCGTTGATGAATATCTCAATTACGCTGAGTGGAATATTTTATTTAGCCATCCCTATGGTGCTCCTCAGTTATCTATCCTATGCTCCGGCATACGGCCTGAGGTATAATCTTGATTACAACCCCAATATCCTATTGGGRTTTTTCTTGATTCTTTGGACCAATGAYACATTTGCCTACGTGGTTGGCAGAGCTGTCGGCAAGCGGAAATTGTTTGAAAGCATCTCACCTAAAAAAACCTGGGAAGGCGCTTTGGGTGGAGCAGTTGTTTCCCTGATTCTAGCCTATTATATGGYACACTTTTCCCCYGAGTTGCACAAGCGTGATTGGTTGGTGGTSGCTGGAATTATTGTACTGTTCGGGAATCTGGGAGATTTGATTCAGTCGAAATTCAAACGCAGCATAAACATCAAAGACTCAGGYAATATTTTACCAGGACATGGTGGAATATTDGATCGATTTGACGGCGTGTACCTGGCTGCTCCATTTGTCTATACCTATATTCGATATTTACAGTAAGCTGCAAACCGGTTATGGCTATTCACAAAGAGGGGTACGTAATTATCGCAACTACATTGGTGGTCCTTGCCGGACTGAATATTCTCATGCAYTTCATATGGCCCGGGAATAAACCATTGCACAATATMTCTTATCTGRTTTCCGGCCTGTTCTTTATTCTCATTCTCCAATTCTTCAGGAGTCCAAGCAGRCCRYTGGAACCYMATGMRAATCTGATTGTTGCCCCAGCRGATGGKAARGTGGTKGTGATYGAAGAAGTTGAGGAACCRGARTACTTTAAAGGTAAAAGAAGGCAAGTGTCGATCTTTATGTCACCGCTAAATGTTCACGTCAATTGGTATCCGATAAGCGGAGAYATACAATATTTYAAATACCATCCGGGGAAATACCTTGTGGCATGGCATCCAAAGTCATCAACACTAAACGAAAGAACAACCATTGTTGTAAGGGATGAAAACAATAGGGAAATATTGATTCGACAAATTGCTGGAGCGGTAGCCCGAAGGATTGTATGTTATTCAGCCGAAGGTAACAAGGTAACACAGGGTGACCAATTGGGTTTCATCAAATTCGGATCAAGGGTTGATCTTTTTCTACCACTCGATGCCGAAATACTTGTGGATTTGGAGCAATCRGTTAMAGGGAGCAGCACYGTAATTGCCAAATTCSAGTAAWTTAAACNNGCTAATTTAGTATTGCGCTYAGGTCYTCYTGAGCCGTCTTTCATGGCCTGTGAGCCTTGATTTTTSAGTAYTTGTCTCAGCTATACACTTSCAAACGCTCTGATCTGCAAAAAACTCCGAACAAAGAATTCCAAAAACAAAATCAAAACGGTCTYTGAAAAAACGTATCTTTGAATAACAAATGGRGATAATAGCCGTTAGGYTAAACTGACTGAACCTTTAATCAAAAYATACAACATGAAAAGAGCACTTTTACTATTTGCAATGTTCGCATTCCTGGGAACTGCTTACACTGCCTCCGCTTCTATTGAAAGTAAAGCGGGCATTTACTGTGATAACTGTACTGGAGGTCACAAATGTGATGAGGACTGCAAGAAAAATTGCAAAAAATCTGCGAGCTGCAAGAAAGGTTCAAAGTCTTCTGCGAAAAAGAAAGGCTGTTGTTCCAAAGGTGGTAGCTCAGCTGCTGCAAAATCTTGCCATGGCAAGTCAAGCACAAAAGCATCTGCTTCAGCTGGTGAAAAAACNNNAAAAGAGGATAAGAAGTAAWTCAATCCTCAACCAAAAYAAGCCTTCCGGACAAATGTCTGGAGGGCTTTTTTTACGCCTTYGATAAACGTGCCGGCAAGCGGGCTACAACAGACCWGRCRCCTATCTGAAGAGATTCAGRATTTGATCACTCTCCTTGAAGAAAAAAACAACTGCRGTTAAACTACACGACCATATTACGACACTGATCACCAGGGCSGGCACTGCCCTCYTATTCTCYTGAAAATAGGCRGCYGCAATGAGTGAGCATAAGGGCACCGAGATAATCCCCATAATGGTGACCAACCCCRTAAGTCCATAYTKRCTTTTSACCCGGGCAACAAAGCGATTCARCTTTGTAAATACTTTCGGAGGTTGYTTCCKCCTCCTGTTAAAAAAGCCCATTATAATCCTRCCAAAATAGAAGAAAATTATTATCCCCAACCATCCGCCTCCGATCGTAATAAAGAGAATCTCCCACCACCCGTAGTCGGTAGCTGCAGCCATTGTCACCGGCGCCCAAATGAACTTGAAGATGACAAAAAAGAGCCACCAGGCAAGTTTTATTATCTCCCCAAACATGGAACTGGCATTATATCAAGATTAATTTCACTGCCCATGAATCTTCAAATGACGAAGCCACAGTCAATATTCGCAATTCGCAGAGCTTATGTTTTTGTCCCRAAGGCTAAATCCCCTGCATCTCCCAATCCCGGTGCGATATAAGCATTCGGGGTCAGTACTTTATCAACGTCACCAACCCAAATTGTAGTATTGTCAGGCAGCTTTTTCCTGGCATATTCCAGACCCTCCTCACTGGCAAGTACAGCCACTATGTGGGTATGTGMAGGCRCYCCTTTTTGAAGTATGGCCTCGTAGCAGAGTATCATAGACTGGCCCGTGGCCAACATGGGATCAGAAAGAACCAATGTGCACCCCTCAATRGATGGTGAAGCAAGGTATTCGACATGTATATCAAAATTYCCATTCTCATCGTGTTTTCGATATGCCGATATAAAAGCATTGTTACCCCGGTCAAAGAAGTTGAGCAATCCCTGGTGAAGGGGTAATCCGGCACGTAAAATGGTAGCGAGAGTTGGCTGAACCTTCGGCACCATCGYGTCAGCCACACCTAAAGGTGTGRTTACCTTTTTTTYCWCATAGTCAAGGYGTTGACTTATCTCATAYGCGAATATTTCTCCCATCCGCTCGAGATTCCTTCGAAATCGCAATGGATCCTGCTGAATTTCAATATCCCTGATTTCCGCAATAAACTGGCTAAAAAGCGAGTTTTTCTCACACAATACGTGAACATCCATAAGCCAGATTTAGACGGTCAAAATTAAGAGTATTCGAAGATATAATAGCATATATTTGATTTGGCATTCCTGGCACAGATAGTAATAAGTCAAAAATGTGAGCCGGAAGAAACGCTTATGAAACAACACAAAGGGCCCTTAGCATTAATTGGCATTCCAGAAGAAATGAAGGATCTTCCCAAACATGCAAATAAGTCCCTTAAAACAATTCCCTAATATGTCCTACCTCACGCTTACGAAAATTCCGGCTGCTAAGCCTAAACGCGTCGGTATGAGTATGGGAATATTTCATGGAGACTTTGGTCTTAAATGATANAGCTAATTTGCAACAYCCCCGAATGAGCGACCTTAAAAGCCAATACGAAGCCTTCACATCAGGAAACCTTCGATTTCCGATCTTTATGCGGCCGTGGTGGCTAAATGCAGTAAGTGAAGGTCATTCCTGGGATGTAGTCCTGCTTGATGATGGTGCAGATATTAAAGCAATCTTCGTATACGTATTAAARACAAAGGGCCCGTTCAAATCTGTTGGAATGCCATCGTTGACTCCTTTTCTTGGATTCTGGTTTGCTGAAGGGATTGACMGAGAAAGTCATGCCAGCAAACTATTATCAATGTTGCCAAAGCATGACAAATTCTATATGCAGATGAATTATGAGGTGTTCGGGTTGAATTTTCTCAATTCCGAATTCAAAAGAGAGATATTACATACCTATACGCTATCTGGAATAAGTGACTCTGCCAATATCTATTCTAAATTCAAACAACGAATCAAGGGAGAGATCAAAAAAGCTGAGGGGCAGGTAAAGATAGTTGAGACCAAAGACGTGGAAAAACTCTATGCACTTTGTCAGCTATCATACGGACGGCAGGGCAAGAAGGCAAATTTCAGTCTGGARCTAGTGAACAATATTTACCATGCTGCGGTTAAAAATAAGAGTGGCACCATCTTACTCGCTGAGGATARTAAAGGCAAKGCRCATGCGGCAACGCTGCTGGTATGGGATCAGAATCGTGCCTATTATTTACTCAATGGAGGAGATCCSGCACTTCGATCCAGCGGTGCCAATTCCCTCCTCATGTGGGAAGCAATTAAGTACTGTTCGCAGTTCACCAGCACATTTGATTTTGAAGGCTCAATGATACCCGGCGTTGAAAAGTACATTCAGGGTTACAATCCTGACAGGAGACAATTTGCCCTATTTACCAAAACCAACTCCAAATTCGTTGCGGCTGCAGAAGGATTGAAAAAAGCTTTCAGAGATAAATGACAATCTCAAAAATTATCATCAGAGTTTACGGAATCTGGATTGATGGAGACAATCAGGTATTACTAAGTGATGAGCTCCACAATGGCTCGCGAATGACAAAATTCCCAGGTGGCGGATTAGAACCCGGGGAAGGACCAATTGATAGCCTCAGGAGGGAGTGGATGGAAGAGTTGGGCGTGGAGATCGAGATTTTGGATCATTTTTATACGACTGACTTCTTCCAGCAATCCGCTTTTCATGACGATGCACAGATCCTGAGTATTTACTATCGYGTAGTTCCCACGGGTGTCGTCAATGTAGATGTAAATGCTTATTCTCAAGAAGAGGRAATAGAGGTATTCAGGAAGGTCGGTTTGAACGAACTATCGGTAGAAGATGTTACTTTTCCAATTGACAAAAGGGTTGTAGCGTTAATTAAGATGTTATAATTTCATGACAAAATGAAAGCGATTGTATACACAAAATACGGCCCTCCAGATGTTCTTCAGCTCAAAGAAGTGRAAAAACCCATACCCAAGGACAATGAAGTCCTCATAAAAGTGCATGCGGCAACGGTAACATTGGGGGACTGCGAATTGCGAAGTAAGAAAATCCCAAATCTAATATGGCTCATTGTTAGAATATTCTTTGGTCTCTTAAGACCACGAAAAAAAATACTTGGTGCGTATCTGGCCGGGGAAATTGAAGTGGTCGGTAAAAATGTAATAGAATTTGGGAAAGGTGACCAGGTTTTTGCAAGTACGGGACCTGGCTTTGGTGCTTATGCTGAGTACATATGTCTACCGACTGCCCCGGGGATGGCAAAAAAGCCGGCCAACGCAACCTACGAGGAAGCTGCCGCTCTTCCTTTAGCGATGGATGCATTGCATTTTCTTAGAAAAGCAAAGATCCAGAGGGGGGAAAGAGTTCTTGTAAATGGAGCCGGTGGAAGTATCGGTGCTTTTGCAGTGCAACTGGCCAAATACTTTGGAGCAGAAGTGACCGGTGTGGACAGCACGGAGAAATTGAACATGTTGCGTTCAATGGGTGCAGATCACGTCATTGATTACACGCAAGAAGATTTCTCCGGGAAGGGCGAGACTTATGATATTATTTTTGATTTGAAATGCCAGATTTCATTTTCACGCAGTATAAGATCGTTAAAGGGGAATGGGCGTTATCTTTTGGTTAACCCTGGGGGAGTATTTCAGATGATTCGGGGGCTTTGGATTTCAATGACAAGTGGTAAAAAAGTATTCTCCCAATTTGCAAGCAACGATACTGAAGATTTGGTTTACCTCCAGGAGCTCATGGAGGCGGGGCAGCTAAAATCAATTATTGATAGAAGTTATCCGTTGGAACAGATCATCGAGGCGCACAAGTATGTGGAAACCGGACGCAAAAAGGGAAATATTGTGATAACCTTGTAACCTATCTATACAAAGTTACCGGCTGTTATATTCGACCATCTTAGATTTCGAAATGCATTCCATCTTTGAGCAAACTGTTGTAGGTCGTTTTATTGAATTTAAATAAATTTCCCGGCCTTCCAGCTCCATTCGATTTTGCTTTTTCATCCAATTCATCCAGGATGCCAAGGCTCATTACCTTCTTCTTAAAGTTCCGTCTGTCAATAGGTCTGTCCAGCAAAGTAGAATAGAGGTGCTCCAGGTAATTGATCTTTACTCCAGTTTCTTCCCGAAGTTCCCGCGCAACCGCATCTGCCAATGATTCGTGATCTAACACAAAACCGCCAGGAATCGCCCATGAACCCTGAAACGGATCGTATTTCCTCTTAATAATTCGAAGCGAATTTCCATTTGCTTGTTTGATGCACTTGATCCGGGGGCACCTATCCATAGTGTTTTGGCCAGCTAGCCGCTTRTCCTGCTCTTTGTAATTTACCKWTGNCCGNGNTCTATCACRAKATCAGAAGGCTGATTTTAATACCTCAACGGTTTTCTCCATCATCCCATCGTCTATATCCAGGTGGGTCACCATTCTGATCATCTGAGGGTCGAGWGAACCAATAAGCACCTGAYTATTCTCCATGTGCTTCAYRAATTTTTCCTGCTCAACATCATCATTCAATTTGAAGATGAGRATATTGGTATCTACCGGAAGCACRGAATGGACATAGCTCAATTGTTTCAGGGCCTCTCCAATTGTACGGGCCCTTTCATGATCCTGCTTCAAACGCTCCACATTGTTATCCAGCGCGTAAATTCCTGCGGCGGCGGCATAACCGGCCTGGCGCATACCCCCACCCATGAGTTTTCTCACCCTCCTGGCCATGCAAATGAATTCTTCATTACCCAACAAGAGCGAACCCAATGGTGCGCCCAGTCCCTTAGATAAGCAAATGGAAATACTATCAAASAGACTCCCAAAGGACTCAGCAACTGCATCAAGCTCTACCAGGGCATTGAAAATTCTGGCTCCGTCCAAATGAAATTTCAAATTGTTTTCCCGTGCCACGTGCGACAGTTCTTTCATCTGTTCAAAGCTGTAAATACTACCACCTCCCTTATTCGAAGTGTTTTCTATGGTGGCCAGCGATGAAATCGGGCAGTGATAATCATCCGGATTGATGCTCTGCCGTAATAAATCCGGTGTCATTATTCCTCTGTCTCCTTGCACAACTTTAATCGAGGCACCAGAATTTGCCGCGACTCCCCCACCCTCATAATTGTAGATATGTGCAGTTTGATCACAAATCACCTCATCTCCAGGCCGAACATGAACTCGGATAGCAGCCTGGTTGGTCATAGTACCAGAGGGGCAAAAAAGGCCATTTTCCATTCCAAACAAAGCTGCCGCTTTTTCTTCCAGCTTGTTGATTGTCGGATCTTCACCAAAGACATCATCTCCAACTTCCGCAGCGAACATAACCTCCAACATTTCCGGAGTCGGTTTGGTTACGGTATCACTTCTAAAATCAATCATTTTTAGCATTTCTGTTTTTGAGCTACCTTCTATTTACATTGTGTCTTCACTTAAACCTGGTCATGATCTTAGTCCTTGTCTTAATCCTTACGCGCTATAACTAATTTCTAATGATGGACCAGGACGAGGATCAAGACTAAGACTAGTACACTTGTCACTTTTAAAATCAATCATTTTTAGCATTTCTGTTTTTGAGCCAGCCCCATATATTGGACATCCGTTGCAAAATTCAACACATCCAGAGACATTACAAGAATAACCGTGGACAACCAAGATCTGCCAGATAGCCAGATCAGCGTCATCTGCGTTCGATTGAAGCCCTACATGTAGAAGTTAGTTCTCCATATCCTTAACTCTCGTTAAGTATTACTATGCAGACTAGAACTTTAATCACTATTTTAGACAAAAATAGGCGAATTTATAGCATATCACATGAGAATTTCCCTCTTGCTGTTACTTGTTTTCACCCTTCATTTTTCGCCTTCCAGTCACGCACAATCATCACTCAAAAAGTACTGGGTATTCTTCACCGATAAAGAGCAAGGATCATTTGACCCTTACCAATACTTCGATGTCAAAGCCATCGAGAGAAGACTGAAATCCGATATTCCTGTCAACGACAAATCTGATTGGCCGGTACGTTCATCCTATATCGAAAATGTACGGAATATTGCCTCTTCAACCTCTCATTCCAGCAGATGGTTCAATGCACTTGGTATCACGGCAACGGAAGATGAAGTTTTTGAGATCCACCAGCTTTCTTTTGTCAAAGCTATTGAGCCAATGATGACATATAGTTATCCTGCTTCAATTGTAAAACAGAAGAAGAAGGCATATGGAGATGATCTCTCAGATTACCAAATGAAACTCCTGAAAAAGCAGACGGCGCGAATGGAAGGCGATGTATTTCACGACGAGAATATCAAAGGACAGGGAATTCGAATTGCGATCTTTGATGCAGGGTTTCCAACGGTTGATGTGAATCCAGCATTTGAGCATATTCGAAGTGCCAATCGGATCTTAAAGACACGAGACTTTCTCACCAATAGAGAAAACGTGTACAAGAACAGTGCCCATGGATGTAACGTTCTCTCCTGTATTGCTGGTATTATCAATGGACAGAGAATAGGCCTTGCAACCGAAGCAGAGTTTTTACTTGCCAGAACCGAAAGCGGATTGTTTGAGCCGTTTTCTGAAGAAGAAAATTGGCTGGCGGCAACCGAGTGGGCCGATAAAAATGGAGCTGATATAATCAACAGTTCCCTTGGCTATACCAACAATCGTTACTTCCCTTCGGATATGGATGGCAAAAAGAGTCTGGTAGCAAGAGCAGCGAATATGGCTGCCAAAAAGGGAATACTCATACTAAATGCAGCTGGAAACGATGGTGCTGATGAATGGAAATACCAAGGCACCCCGGCAGATGCTGACAGTGTTCTTTCAATTGGGGGCATCGACTTTGGCACAGATTTTCATATTTCCTTCAGCTCCTTTGGCCCAACAAGTGATAAACGAATGAAACCAAATATCTGTGCCTTCGGCGTTGCGGTAGTAGCAGGAAAAAAAAGAATGGAAATTGCCTATGGAACTTCCTTCTCAAGTCCTCTGGCTGCTGGATTCGCAGCTTGTGCCTGGCAAACCGACAGAAACGCAACAAACATGGAGATGTTCAAAAAGCTTGAACAATCCGGAGAACTTTATCCTTACTTCGATTATGCCCATGGATATGGTGTCCCCCAGGCCAGTTTCTTTATTCCGGGTAAAAACGAAGACATAAAACCAACTTTTGAACTTAAAACATCTGGGATCAACTTGTCAGTAGAAATTGACAAAGAACAATTTGACCTGGAAGGTGAGGATGCGGGAGCCTTGCTCTTCTATCACATCGAAAACGATCAAGGATACCTGGATAAGTACTTTGTAGTTTCAGTACACCAGTATTCGGTGCTGCAATTCGACGCCTCAGATTTCAAAAGGGGAAGTACCTTGAGAATTCACTTTAAAGGATATACAACTTCACATGCATTTTAATTATGCATATGAAAAAACACCGAACAAATAAGAAGTTAGCATTGAATTGTTTCCGAAGGGGCGTGGGTTCAAACGTTGTTCAGTTAAATTGATGATACCCGTTTCCATTGCGCCTGCCAGCAGGCAAGCAAGACCAGTTTCGTAACCGACTAATACAAAAAACAAAATATGCAAAGGTGTAAATACATTAGCAACATCAAAGATGATGGGTTTTTAAGTTTATGTAAAACTCTTATTATGCCCGTACTGCTATTGGCACTATTGAACAACTATTCAAGGGCTCAGGACATTCTCCTTGAAGAAGATGTAAACGCCGATACCTCAGAGGTAATTAAAGGGCCGAATAAAAAGAAATTCAGCCATAATTACTACGGATTGGCGTTTCCTGTAAGCGCCGATTCTATGGGAAGCCGGATAAATTATGGGAAGTCTTTTGAGTTAACATTCGGAAGAAGGATGAAATGGCGATTGAGCAATAACTACGCCCTGGGACTCGACGCATCCTATCATTTGAATTCGTACAATCTCAGGCAAACCGCCAATAAATTATTGCCCAATGATTCGGTCCACAAGAAGGAGCGCTTGAGATTACACCAATTGGGATTGGGTTTCTATAACCGATTCAATTTTGGAAAAAGGGGGAACTACATCGGCAATTTTATTGATTTGGGATTCAGGTTTGACGTCCCAATAATCACCGTGCACGTAACAGAAGACAAAATTACCGCTGGCGGTGTTAATAATGGGCGTAAAGTAAAAACCAAGACCAACGACCTGCGATTTGTGGAAGATTTTAATTACAGCGCGTACTTTCGGCTGGGCCTCGACAAGTTTGTTGTAACTGCGTCTTACCGGCTTGCGGACTTATTTATTACAGATCCTAATTTGTATTCCCAGTACAACAATGGCCTTAAAAAGTACTCGGAATTGCCATTGCTCAATATAGGTG
>NVRW01000089.1 GCA_002400975.1 Flavobacteriales bacterium
CCAATCATTTCAATTTAGTAGGCATTCCCAATCAACCACCAAATTATTTTCAAATTATTTTCCAGATGGAGCTAGAAAATTCTTGCATTTTATTGCAATAAAATTTGGCAAATCACATTATTATACTGAATTTCGCATAGTACGAAAGTCAAACTATATTAAAACCGTATAATAAAAGCATCTATGAAAATCACAACTGACCGCACGCAAAGATTTATGTCTGCAATGGGAAATCTGCTGGGAATGATCAAATCTAGTGGGGAGGCTTGTTGTGAGAAGTATAGTGGAATGGGCGCAAAGGAATTTTCTATAATCAACTATGTTGGAACGTTTCATGACGTTAAAATGAAGGACATTGCGGACCATATGAATGCTCCAATAAGTACATTGACGAGCATCGTTGATAAACTGGTAGACGGTAATTACCTAACAAGATATCACTCTTCCGAAGATCGAAGAGTTGTTTTGGTTACCCTTGCAAATAATGGTAAGGCCGTATTCAATGAATGTCTTACTAAAATGTCAGAATTCGCGACAATAGTATTGTCCAAATATGGGGAAGCAGATCAAGATAAGTATATAAAGTTCTWKRWAGAYWTSYYGRRGWMTRWWSMRRAGMWGGTTGNANMWKKWMRYWRMWRGMATTGNYRMGWRAWTMRTACRAWAKWMRWWYRRKRWWWWMWTKWWAGKWYMWSAWAWWWAAAAWKAAGGAARATGGGAWTTGATTCRAAGGTAATGGCYTACGTRGAGTGGGTGATAAAGTGGAGATGGTTGGTGYTGTTTGGTRCARYACTGCTTGTAATKGCWGCGGGAAGTGGAGKACGTTTTCTTKCRTTYAACAATGATTATCACATCTTTTTTGAYGARGGAAACCCTCAGGTGGAAGCATTTGATGGACTTCAGGATAAGTATACMAAGGACGATAATATATACGTCGTCATYAGTCCGGAAAACGGAGAGGTGTTTACCAAAGAGACGCTAAAGGCGATTGCAGCACTTGARGAGGAGGCTTGGTTAACGCCTTACTCCACCAGGGTTGAYGGTCTTTCCAATTATCAACATACSCGATCKGAAGGTGATGAYATGTTTGTGGAGRATTTGTACTCRGATATAGAGAGTAAATCCGAAAGGGAGATTGAGCWGATCAAGGAAATWGCGATGGGGGAGAAGTTRYTGCGAAATCGCTTGATCAACGATGATGCATCCGTTACAGCGGTAAACGTTACCGTGAATATTCCGATTGATAGCATGCRRGGCCCTTTGGAAGTAGCCAATCACATGAGAACCCTRACAAAGGARTGGGAGGCCAAATAYCCMGGYCATAAGACCTACCTRTCGGGAACCGTTATGTTGAATGCGGCATTTGCTGAAGGATCWATGAAAGATATGGCMACGTTGGTACCGCTGATGTTTCTGATAATCTTAATTATGGTTGTCGTYACWACCMGAAGTGTGAGTGGGATGTTCGTCTCTTTTGTCATTCTGCTGTTCTCCATTGCAACGGCTATGGGTCTTGCCGGTTGGGYGGGAGTGGAGCTCACCGGKCCTTCCTCTTCGGCGCCTACSATGATCATGACCCTKGCWATTGCWGACAGTATTCACCTGCTGGTGACAATGTTCTTGCTRATGCGAAAGGGAATGGATAAAATARCGGCGATCAAGGAAAGCGTGAAAACCAATTTCATGCCTATTTTCCTGACAAGTGTTACCACRATAATCGGATTTCTAACCCTCAACTTTGCGGAAGGAGCGCCGTTTCACGACCTGGGAAATATTACTGCAACAGGTGTAGCAGCAGCCTTCMTCTTGTCCATAAGTGTATTGCCTGCTCTGATGGCTATTTTGCCTGTKAAAGTAAAGGTRAMGGAGGTCRARGAGGAGAAAGCAGGTATGTTGGAGAGATTGGCWGAATTCGTAATAGCSCAYAATAAAAAATTRTTGATTGGCTCAAGTCTGCTTGTAGTCCTGATTAGTGCAATGGCGCTTACCAATGAACTGAACAATGAATTTGTGAAGTTCTTTGACAAGTCGGTCCAATTCCGAACGGATACGGATTATATCTCCGACAATATTACCGGGGTGTATAATGTGGAATTCTCCTTAGGTGCCGGYGAGGAGGATGGAATCGCTRATCCTGAATATTTAAAGAGACTGGATRAATTCGAAGCCTGGTTTTTGACGCAACCTGAAGTGGTGCATGTCAATACGTTCTCGGAAATTATGAAAAGGGTGAATAAATCCATGCACGGGGACAGTTTGGAATATTATAGRATACCGGATAACCGCGCTCAGGCAGCTCAATTTCTGCTGCTTTATGAGATGTCTCTYCCATATGGGTTGGACCTCAACAATCAGATCAATGTTGATAAATCTGAGACGCGATTCACGGTTACAACGGAGAATATTTCCAGTAATGAGATGATTGCGTTAAGCAAAAGGGCGGAAGCCTGGTTGTCTGACAACGCACCAGAAGAGATGTTCTCKCACGGCATTAGTACCGCGCTGATGTTTTCTCACATTACAAGGAGCAATGTAAATAGCATGTTGCGCGGTGGATTTGGCGCACTGATTTTGATATCAATCATCTTAATATTTGCATTGCGAAGTGTTAAATACGGTCTGATCAGCCTTGTGCCCAATGTTGCACCTATTGCAGTAGCCTTTGGTCTATGGGGCATATTTGATGGCCAGATAAACATGGCTTTGGCTGTTGTTTTGGGGATGACGCTCGGAATTGTTGTAGATGACACAGTCCATTTGTTGTCAAAGTATATGCGGGGCAGAAGGGAGTTCGGCAAATCGCCGGAGGATGCCATTCGATACGCATTTTCCACGGTTGGAAAAGCAGTGGTTGTGACTACGGTAGTGTTGGTTTCAGGTTTCTCGGTGCTGATGCAATCCTCCTTTGGATTCAACTCGGGTATGGGCCAGCTTACGGCGATAACAATTGTYTGCGCTTTGGTTTTGGATTTGATYCTCCTGCCAGCCATCTTATTGGCATTTGATAAAGGAAGCCCGGAAAGTGTAGAGAGTCCGAAATTATTAAAAGAAGAGGCAGCGBGAATCGAAGCTTAAAACGAAATTATAATTACAATTAAATAAACAAACCATGAAAGCACTCATAAAATTAACAACCGTTGTTACACTGGGAATTCTTTCCACTGCTGTGTTCGCACAAGACAAGGGGCTTGAAATTGCCAAGAAAGTGGAGCTGGCCGACGATGGCTGGGGAAGCTCTTCCAATAAATTGACGATGACACTAAAGAACCGACACGGTCAGAAGACAACCCGTCAGATGCATGGATATTCTATGGAGGTGGACGGTGATGGTGATAAATCGATGACCGTATTTGACACCCCGGCCGATGTAAAGGGAACGGCGAGTATGACCTTCACCCATAAAACCGGTAACGACGACCAGTGGCTGTACTTGCCTGCTATTCAGCGGGTTAAGCGTATATCTTCATCCAGTAAATCGGGTCCTTTTATGGGTTCGGAGTTTGCATTTGAGGATCTCTCTTCTCAGGAAATAGAGAAGTACACATGGAAATACCTCAGAGATGAGAAGAAAAATGGBGTTGATTGTCATGTTTTRGAGAGGAGTCCACTGGATAAAAACTCTGGATACAAGCGTCATATTACCTGGGTGAATAAGGACAACTATAGRGTVGAGGTTGTGGATTACTACGATAGAAAAAACRCMCKGCTCAAGACCTTAACCTTCTCGGAGTTTCGCTTRTACGGTAAGTACTGGAGAGCGGATGTGATGGAAATGATCAACCATCAAAACAATAAGGAAACGCGACTTCAATTCTCTGATGTTAAGTTCGGAATAGGGTTGACAGACGAGGATTTTTCTCAGAATAGCTTGAAGCGAAGTAAGTGATGTCACGATTGTTGAGRTTTTATTTCATTYTTACCCTGGTGCTGMTTGTGAGCTATGGATTYTCGCAAGATAAAGACTCCCTGGTGGCTCAAAAAGAGCCTTGGCGGTCAGCGCTTTCRGGAGAAATAGAAGSCACTTACCGGTATTTCCCCGATCCYGCACTGTATSCTGGTCAGAAGGACGAATACTTTGCAACCRTCTTCAAACCCAAATACTACTTTGAATCAGGYGATGGCAAGCACTCCTTYAACTTTGAGGGATTTGCCGTGCTCGACCAATATGATAACAAACGYACGCACGCTGACATTAGAGAGCTGTACTATAGGTATGTCTTCAAGAATTTTGAGGTTAGTTTGGGTGCTAAGAAGATCTATTGGGGAGTTGCGGAGTCCAATCACCTGATTGATGTAATCAATCAGGCAGATGTTCTGGAGGGGTTTGATCCCGAGTATAAGTTAGGGCAACCGATGCTGCACCTCTCSATCGCTCCAAAATGGGGAACAATAGATTTGATGGTGATGACCTACTTCCGGACGTTGGARTTTCCCGGTACACCYAGCAGATCSAGGCCACCGTTCAGTTTTGATTCTGACAGAATAGAATATGAAAGTGAGAATGAGGAATACAATCCTGACGTAGCTATACGCTGGTCGCACTCGTTTTCCGTTTTTGATATAGGGATWGCCAATTTCTATGGTACGAATCGTTTGCCCCTTGTGARGATGGACCCATTAACCGGAAGTTTCTTTCCWTATTATGAGATCATAAATCAATCGAGTATTGACCTTCAGGCTGCTACTGGCCCYATGCTTTGGAAAGTGGAGGCCCTGTATCGGGTATCGAAGGATACCGMAAGGGATCCAATTACTGCATTTGTGTTGGGGGGMGAATACACTTTTGGTAACATATTCAGAAGTGGAGCTGATATCGGGCTTTTGCTCGAATACTCTTATGACAGCCGACCAATAGCGGAGTCCTTCAATGGGCTCACAAACGATATGTTCTTTGCGACCCGCTTTGCCTTGAATGATGTACAGAGTACAGAGTTCCTTGGTGGGGTGATGATTGGGATGTTAAACCAAGCAGACAATACGTCTGGGGCGTTCAGCGGGTCCATGGTATTYAATTTCTCGGCATCCCGCCGGCTTGGTCAATCCTGGAAGCTTACCGTGGATGGSCRGTTCTTCGACAATGTCGAYCAGACCGAGTTCCTCTACTTTCTCCGGAATGACGGTTTTGTTCGCATTGGATTGGCRAAGTTCTTTTARTMGATCAGATCRCYGCTGGTRCKGCCSGCAGACATCCTCRCGTCTTACCCTTGAAACATTAGGGTCTCAATAATCGTTATAACTTTGTTCGACTAATTGGATATGAAATACATACGCAAAGGTMTTTTGATTGYTTTGGTACTGGTTTTATTGCCGGGTACCAGTGAGGAGAGTGGAAATAAGGAGCTCCTTTTYAATGATTTCGTGGTATCATTCTATGAACGAATTGGYGATACGGAYCTGGATTATGATGCCTTCCGRATTGGGTTGCGCGGGTACATGCGCTTGAGGGCTGAAGGYAGGTTRARGAAGCCRTCATTGTTGACCATAATTGATTACAGCAAATCGTCAAATGCYGAAAGGTTYTTCCTCTTTAAYGTTGACGAGCARGTGCTATTGCGGAAAACGCTYGTCGCACATGGTAARAATACCGGGCAGGAATATGCCCGTTACTTTTCAAATGTTCCGGAGACRAAGAAGAGCAGYATGGGATTTCAYATYACSGCRGAGAGCTATTAYGGCATGCACGGACTGAGCCTGAGAATAGATGGTTTGGAGCCTCTGTTTAACGGAAATGTGAGGAAGCGCGACATTGTGATGCACAGTGCGGAATACGTAAGTGAGGAATTTATTGCAGAAAACCAGAGACTGGGTAGAAGTTGGGGATGTCCGGCTTTACCGGTAGAGAACTACGTTCCGGTCATACTGAGAATCAAGAATGGATCCTGCCTCTTTGTTTACTATCCGGATGAAAAGTACCTGTCCACSTCGAAGTATGCCAACGAGGCTACACCTTTGGAGTTGTTTCCATTGAAGGGAGTGATTAGCTCTTAGGACCTGTTTGTAATTACWGSTGTTAWTKMSYGWWCAKCCSMMTTYGKAYTTKCCKWKMCMRMYYSYWRWYWWYYYRSMMRYMMKMSMTKKKWMSRKMKYYAWMKRMWYYGYMMKYMTRRTWKMGWWSMYRKRTRTACACATCTTTGTAAGAGCGACAAATATTTCGCTCCTACGGAGCTTTAACCTGTGCAACGTGTAAATACACGAGGCTTCACCCCGTGCTATCAATATATCGCTCCTACGGAGCTATAGAATGGTGATCCACAAGCTCCGTAGGAGCGAAATATTGGTAACCCTGGCCGGACAGGCCGGGGTATGGCCAACAGGTGAATAAAAGCTCCGTAGGAGCGAAATATTGGTAACCCTGGCTAACTGGCCGGGGGTATGACCAACAGGTGGATAAAAGCTCCGTAGGAGCGAAATATTGGTAACCCTGGCCGACAGGCCGGGGTATGGCCAAYAGSTGGATAAAAGCTCCGTAGGAGCGATATATAAATCAGGCAAGGGTGTATATGCAATCTTACTATTCTGCCTATCCTGCCTGGACACTTTCAACTTTTCATAATAGAAGATGTGTACGCACCACTTAGGGCGGCGGGGGGTTGCTGGGGACAATCACAATGATAAACCTGGACAGACCTGGGGCCGCTGTTAATTCTCGAACAGCAGCCTTCGGATTTTGCGATCCAGATTGTAAACATCCCGGAAGTAATAGATGTTACCAGCGCTATCGGCTTCGCAAGTATAGTAGCGAACATAGATAGGTAAGGGCTTTTTGAATCGCATYTTTCTGCTRTTTTTCTTRTCRATATGCGCCTGAACACTGTCTAYAGTGTAYTTGTTGCTGTCGGTCTTCAGGAGATAATCAGCAAACTCCATWGGGTTGTGCAGCCTCAAACAGCCATGGCTGAATGCCCGYAGGTCRGTATTGAAGTAGTTCTTGGAAGGGGTATCGTGCAAATAGACAAAGTGCTCATTGGGAAATATAAATTTCACCAATCCAACCGCATTCCAGGGTCCTCCCATTTGCCGAATTCGGTAAGGGAAATTGTTGCGGTTCATCTTTTTCCAGTCTACCGTTTTTGGATCTACAGCCTTCCACCCTCTGCCCATGAGTTCATAATGTTTTGAAACAAGATAATTTGAATCCTTTTTGATATGAGGCAGTATCTCCTTGACAGCAATTCCCTTGGGTACATGCCAAAAGGGGAAAGTAACGAGGTATTCCACCTGACTGTTAATCTCCTGGGGAGTACGCGCCTTTTTGTTGCCGACCACAATTTTATGTGTTTTGACGGTCTCGTAGTTCTCAACCAGGTGTAAGGTGTATTTCGGAATGTTCACAAAGAGATGATTTGGCTTCCATTGTTTTTTCCATCGCAATTTCTCGGGGTTTACCGCAATCTG
>NVRW01000016.1 GCA_002400975.1 Flavobacteriales bacterium
AACAGTGAGCATTACGCCGTTACCAAATACAGGTACAGATGGTGCATTGGTTTTTTGCCCTTCAGATCCAATAGTAGATTTGTTTTCGCTACTGGGAGGAACACCAGATGCAGGAGGAACATGGTCGCCGGTACTAACATCGGGGACGGACCTGTTTAACCCAGCCGTAGATGTCGCAGGAACTTATACCTACACAGTAAGCAACCAATGTGGCTCCTCGGGCAATGATGTGTTAGCTACAGTTGGCTTTTGCTCCTTGCCAACCAGTGGGTTTGCCCTCAGTGACAGCACTCTTTGTGTTGGTGATTGCATTGATTTTACGGATCAAAGTACGGGAGCTTCGTCCTGGCTCTGGACTTTCAATGGCGGCTCTCCAGGTTCATCATCTGTACAAAATCCACCAACCATCTGTTTCAATATGGCTGGAACCTACACGGTACGGCAGGTTGCAACCAATATTAATGGCTCGGATACAACTGTAACAACTATCGTTGTCAATGCCATTCCAATAATAGATCTCGGAGATGATGTAACGATTGATTTAGGTGATAATACCACATTGAATCCCTCCGGAACAAACGGAACCTATACCTGGGTTCCRGCAACCTGGCTAGACTGTTCAACCTGTGTGAGTCCGGTTTCAACACCAACAGATTCAATCACCTATACAGCCTTATTCGTGGATTCCAATGGCTGCACAACCAGTGATCAGGTAAAGATATTCGTGGAARCRGACACTGCGGTATTTGTTCCSAATATTTTCAAACCGGGCAGCGGCAACCCTGATAATGAAAGACTGTATGTYTTTGGCCAGGGCATTGAATCATACACCCTGATGATATTTGAACGCTGGGGGCCTAAGGTCTACGAAACACGAGACATTACCAGGTCAAACTTAAATGATGGTATTACCTGTTGCAAGTATGGGACTGGTTGGGGCGGCAACTATAAGGATAGTGAGAAAAGACTCAACACGGCTGTGTTTGATTATGTATTGAATGGCACCTATAAAAGTGGTGAGTTCTTTACCAGRAARGGAAGTATCACCCTATTGAAATAAGCCTTTTAATCTGAAACTATGAGAAATCYAAAATTGACAKTGGCATTGTGTTTATGTGTGACAGGAGGTTCCGTGCAAGCTCAAAACGTTCATCTTTCACAGTTCTATCAGGCACCCCTACTTATTAATCCAGCACTTACYGCGGTGTTTAACGGAGACCACCGTGCAATTGTTAATTACAAACAGCAATGGGCCTCTGTCTCCGAACCTTTCACCACTTATGCATTCTCCTATGATATGAGCTTGTTAAAAAAGAAAGGGAAGAATAAATACCTGGGAGCTGGCCTATATGCCTATAGAGACGTAGCCGGAGATACAAAATACGCTACAACCTCCGTCAACCTTTCGATTTCAAGTATCATCARCCTYGGTGGCGGACACGATCTTTCTGTCGGAATACAAGGAGGATTCTCCCAAAAGAGCATTGACGAAAGCACCTTTGAATGGGGCAGTCAGTTTGATGGAKCAACGTACAACKCBAGCATTGCATCCGGGGAATCAGCGGTTTTTGAACCCTATGCATTTGGAGATTTCTCTACCGGATTGGCATGGAGTTTCGCCAAGGAAAGCTCCACCCTATCTTCTGACGATGACTTTCACGCCAGTGCGGGCATTGCTGTATACCATGTCAATGCACCCAAATTGCAATTCGATGAACAGGTTTTGTATCGGGAGTTGGTGATTCATGGTGGAACTTATATGGGTATAAAGAATACRCCCCTTGCCTTTGTGCCAAACTTCGTTATGCTCAGACAGGGGCCATCCACCGAGGTTAATCTAGGCGCATTAATCAGGTACTCAATTCGGGAAGAGTCAAAGTATACGGGAATACTGAAAGAGACGGCAATTTACTTTGGTGCCTACTCCAGATTGGGTGACGCAATAATACCCACGATATTAATGGAAGTATCAAGCTTTTCGGTGGGCATTTCCTATGACATTATCAATTCTGATCTCAAAGAAGCGGCAGGAGGAAAAGGGGGAATTGAGATCTCACTTAGTTTCATCAATCCAAACCCATATAAGCACGGACAAGGTACCCGCTATTTACGCAGAAGTCTGATGTAATGATTGTGCRCATAGTTGGGTACAAATGAGTACATAAACCAATCCTGTTTTTCTACATACCAGCGTATAGCATAATGGTAGGAAATCTAACAAGAAACCAGACAATATTTATTCTGTCAAGCATTTTRCTTCTYTGCGAGCTRAGATCTGCTGCACAAAGTGAATTTCAACACCRYTAYGGAGTTGGCGCAAATGAAACCTGTCATGATRTTCATGCYACATCTGATGGKGGMTTTATYATGTCGGGCATGACTTTTCAAACAAACCRAAGCKCCAATCTTGGTGCTATATTGATTAAAACCGATGGGAATGGGATTGTAGAGTGGACATTTGCCGCTGATTCCATGAGTACCACCAGGTATGTATCGGTAGTTGAAGATCCCTCAGACCAGGGGTTTATTGCAGTTACATGTACCGGAAATAATTGGAGGTCAAAAACCTCAGGTGATCTTGCTACCTGGATTTTCAAAGTTGATTTAAATGGCAGTTTGGTATGGTCCAAATACATTGTAGGWGACAAGGCSGATTTCGGTATAAACCTTAAAGACAGGTATGACTACTTTCAATCTGTGAGAGCCACCAGCGATGGAAACTTTATCGCACTGGGTCGTTCWGARTTAAAYAGCTATACTGTTACGGATCCCGGACTTGGAAGCAGCGATATGATCGCMTGYAAATTCAGTTCTTCAGGAACAATYATCTGGACCCGGGCTATAGGAAGTACMACCTATGAATAYGGATTTACCGTTGAGCAATGCGCYGATGGAGATTACATATTTTATGGGTATACCGGTGGTAAATTATCCCTRACMAAGGTCACTCCGGATGGAAACACAATTACCTGGAGTAACTCCTACAATATGGGAAACTCATCTTATATMCCCGGAGGACAGTATAGCGGATGGGGCAGCATTTATGCCACCAATAGTTCTATGATACAAACTGATGATGGTGGTTATGTGGTGGTGGGRTACGCAAGCACGGGCAGTTTTGGTGGACAAGATTTCTACGTCATGAAGCTAAAGAAAGGTGGTGCTGTATCCTGGGCCAAAAGATATGGTGAGGCYGGAGATGAATCAGCTTCAGGCGTAGTTCAGTTGGCCGATGGYAACTTAATGATTGCCGGTACCACVAGATCAACGTTATTGCGGGATAATGATCGTGATATGTTATTGATCCGCCTGGATAGCAGTGATGGAAGTATTATTTGGTGCAAGAGCTATAACGAGGATGTTACGGGAGTGACTGAATATGAAACAGTAACRAGYATAGCGTTGAAAGGAGCCAATTCCATAGTGCTTGGAGGAGCTGTAGATTATAACAACGATTGCGGTGGCATGGATATGTCACTGACGTTAATGAACATCACCGGAGATTTGGGTTGTAGCGCTTCCGGAGCTTTGRTAATGACGGATAGAACTGCYGTTGTAAAGGAGGCTGCRGTGACGCCAACTATTGCATCGGTATATGTGATTGAAGCAGTTACTTCAAATCTATACAATGGTGGAGAATATGGTTCCTGGGTGTTGGATTGCAATGTAGAATTGTGTTCGGTCATATTACCCATTAAACTGATTTCATTTGAAGGAGAAAATAAGGGGGCTTATAATCAATTGACCTGGTCTACTGCCAGTGAAACGAACAATGATTATTTCACCGTCGAAAAAAGCACCAACGCTGYTAGTTGGACAGTATTGGAAACTATAGCAGGAGCRGGAAACTCAAACCACATTTTGGATTATGAATTAAAGGATCCCTCACCTCATCCACAATTGACATACTATAGATTAAAACAAACCGATTTCGATGGCCAATTTGAATACTCCCAAATAATCGCCACTAAAACTACTTTGGGCAAAATCAATATTGGGAATCTCTATCCCAACCCGGCAAGTGATGCATTTTCTTTCAATCACCATCASCAAGAAGGAAATTTACATTTGAAGATTTATTCGMCCCAGGGAGATTTGGTCCAGCGACATCTCTACACCAGCCYGGYGAGTAGCGGTAAAATAACYGTTYCCGTRTCAGATCTTGCCAGCGGATTGTATTTTGTTCATTTCATCGGTGAGTCATACCATGAAATAAGAAAAATGAATGTTCAAAATAAATAGATCAAAGCAGAAGCCCGCCAGACWGYTCACAAAATGAGTAGATGAGCTAARCACAACCAACTACTTTGCAAAATGCTGCAAAGCATGGTAGTTGAATGTTCTTCCATTCCACCTGGTGGTTGCTATACCATTTTCAATCAAAACAAACGAAGGATAAGTCGAGCCGCTCATTTTAAAAAAGGCTTCAGCCTCCAGGATGGCATAATCTGATTCTGCCCTCGCCTGCTYAAAGAARGATGCKATCCCCTCTTCTGATCCAAGGAAACCAATAAACACSGGAGGGTAATCTTCCGACTGCTTTCTGGARATGGCAAACCTTCTCATTGAATTTAAACAATGAGGGCAGCTGGTACTGTAAAATGCAAGAATGGTGGTGTTTTCMGTCGATTSGCCCTTCCAAATATCCATGCCCTCAAACTCAAAACCYTCTTCAAYRGGARYGGAYTGGTCAGCCAAATCAGATGGRTAAACSGGATTTAAGATAAATGGCAAGGAAAATAAGATRATTCCCARGGGGTATTTGATCCACTTGAATTTAAGATCAGTGGATTTACCGAGTTTGACCAGGMCAACAGCCAATACCAGTCCAAGGATGTAGACCAGGAAAGAGACACCCAGTCCCATGCCGAACATCCTTGCATAAGAAAGTGCAATCATGTCCACTGCATTRAAGGCGTCCAGGGCRAGATCRTACATTCCAAGGAGCATGAACCCCAGAAAAACCCTGGGAAGAATGTTGCGAGGGTTTATGTTCAGGATAAAAAGTAAACCGACAATGAATTGAAGGGCAATCAATATCCTGGTTAGAATCGRTGCRGYRTACCAATTACTCAGGTGTTGTTCAACCAACCTGTTCTCCATATTCTCTATGGGAAACAAATTACCATATCCCCATAGAATGAGAAAAACCCCAAGAGAAAAGGATATTCCGTAAATAACAGCCTTCTTCTTTCCCGGCATGACCTGGTAAATGGAGTAACAAAAAAGCCATCCCAACTAAGTTGGAATGGCTTTATAGAAGTAAAACTTCTTATTCTCTAATTATAGAGAGCAAGCAGCCTTAGGATCAGCAATCTGATACGTAGTTTSAGCTGACGAACATCCGTCTTCAGCTTCATCCTTCTTTACTTTCTTGAATTCCAACTTAATGTCTGGAACACTAGTAGTAGAGTCAAATGTACACGTACAAGTGTAATCCTTYTTACAAGCTGTAACTGAAAGCATTCCAATTACACCTGCGAATAACAATAACTTTTTCATAACGNNTATATATATATTGGTTGAAAAATAYTTTGYAATGGTTTCGTTTCCTTTAATGGGGCGCAAGATACATAAGATTATTTAATCTGCAAATTATTATTGCCAACTGTATTTAAGATRGCCAGATATGGAATYAACATTTGCTKGCAATAAATGCCYTATTGTRCAATCAAAACCCGSAATTCTCAGTTCTAAATTGGCAAATTACCRYACAATCCCCYAAAAACAGATAAATTTGCAGTTCAATCCGMAGCGCGATGTATAAGATATATTTATTGTCTACCTGGTTGATMCTTATCAGTGTTTTGGSTGGTCATTCACAATCCCTGGAAGTTTATCATACCAAAGCATTTTTTCTCCACCCYGAGGATGGTCCTTATMTCGARTCTTATTTGGCTATTAAYGGTGGTTCRGTACAATACAAWCCGAATGAAGAAGGCGATTTGCAGGGAAAAGTAGAAGTCAYAGCCMTTTACCTGCAAGGGGATTCCATTGTCTACTTTGACAAGTATGARGTKCRCAGCCCTGTTACCWCAAAGGAAAACGCTGAAAAGGGCAATTTTATGGATGTTCAGAGAATTCCCCTTCCAAATGGAGCCTATCGRTTTGAAATGCAGGTGAAAGACCTAAATGGCGGTGACAAGATACCCCCCAACACTTTTAGCGAAATGGTTTTGGTGAACTTCAGTGAAGACTCTGTCTCTATTTCCGACATTGAACTGGTTGAGTCTTACSAGCGCACGGAAGAGCGAAACAACTTTGTTAAGGGYGGRGTAAAGCTAATCCCTTATACTTCGAAYTTYTATCCKGAAGCCGTRCAAACRATGATTTTTTACACRGAGATCTACAAYATTGRGAAATTCCTTGGAGRTGAACAGGSCTTCCTRCTGAACTATTATATAGAATCTCAAGACTCCGAACAGAAGTTAGGTGAGTATTCTAAGTTCAGGAAAGAGATGACAAAGGAGGTCAATGTRCTTTTCAGTCAGTTTTCCATCGCCACSYTGCCATCMGGAAACTATAAYCTTGTGGTGGAAGTACGGGATCGRTCCAATCAGCTGCTTGTGCGWAGAAAGCTCTTCTTTCAAAGAAGCAACCCYAATTTGYCCRTCAAAGTTGAGAACCTGGCCGCTTTGGATATGAGCAGATCATTTGTGATGAACATTCCCAAAGACTCTCTTTTTGAATGTATTCGTTGCGTGGGGCCTATCTCTACCAGTTCAGAAAGGCAATATGCCGAAACTCAACTCCTGGCTGGTGAAGAGGACTTAATGCGCAGGTATTTTCAACATTTTTGGGAGAAACGTAGTTTGCTCGAGCCAGAATCTTTATGGGTGAGTTACAGTGCCCAGGTAAAGAAGGTGCAACGAGAATATGGCGGGATGATCATGAGGGGTTATGAAACTGATCGCGGACGGATATACCTGCAATATGGGCAACCAAACTCGGTCGAGGTTCGCAATATGGATCCGGGGTTGTATCCGTATGAAATATGGCATTACTATAAAATAGCCAATACCAGCAATGGGAAATTTATTTTTTATGACCCGGAAMTGRTRGATGARWTGTATGARCTTCTCCACTCCAACSTACCSGGTGAACCATYTGACCCGGCCTGGCACTATAAATTGCAAAACCTCAGAACCGGTAACSTGGACCGGMTAATGGATATCAATTCGASTGATAGCCGGGCCAGAGARTTCTGGAATAATCCYAAGTGATAAAGGGGCAARCTKTACTGGAATAATGGRATATYCGGGAGAGGGACAAGAGGAAACGCCTGTGCAAGCTTAAAGACAATCAGTTGAAATTTCATCCATTTARCTAATTTGATGTATTACCTGGTTTTGGCTGTGCTTTGGGTTATTGCTTTGCTCCCAACACCCCTACTCTATCTTCTGKSRGAYTTCATYTACSTRATYGCATACCRTATAGTTGGCTATAGGAAACASGTGGTCTACRCCAATCTAACAAATGCTTACCCKGACTTGARCGARGATGAAATAAAGTCGATTGCAAAGTCCTTCTACCAYAATTTCTGTGATTACCTGGTAGAGACTGTTAAGTTAATTCACGSCAAYGAGAGCTCTACACGGAACATGGTTTCCTTCATTAATACYGAGCTGATTGACAAACTTTACAAAGAYAASCGYGGGATYATGATGYTRCAGGGGCACTTCTTTAATTGGGAATTGGCATTGATGCTTGGGCAGGAGGAAGGACAATATCAGAGATATGTGGTCTACCAAAAGCTGGAAAGCGCCTTGTCGGAAAAGATGATTTACAGGCTCCGGGGGCGATATGGAACAAAGCTCCTGGCTATGTATGAGACGGTTGGTGTAATCAAAGAGAACGAATCTGTGGATCGATCAACTTATGTTCCCTCCATGTACCAGTTAGGAGCCGATCAATCCCCAATGCGGCATAAGATCGAGTATTGGTCGCGGTTTATGAATCAGGATGCAGCAATATTCCTTGCACCGGAACGCTTGTCAAAGGAGCATGGMCTGGCAGTTGTTTATCTGGATCTGCAAAAGGTAAGTCGTGGGAAGTACACTATYGAATACTCACTGATAACAGATGAGCCAGCTGAGACTGACCAATACTTCATTACGGAAGCCTATGTTAAAAAGCTGGAGAARGCGATTGACAGGAACCCTTCCAATTGGCTYTGGASCCATAAGCGCTGGAAGAACAARAAGGAAAATTAAMGCTRACCTAAGTTCAGGCTAGTTTATATCCCCCGACTTTAAAACAAGGTCATAGTCCTCATACTTCAGGATGAAGACTCTTTTGTTCTCATATCCGCTTCCAATTCCTATCTTTCTATAATTGTTAAAAGACTTAAGTGAACGAATRTTAGCCTCTGGAAGATAAGAGCTAAACCGACATCCATACTCCTTTAGAACCTGCAAGAAATAATAGGTCACATCAAACCCTTCACAGGCATATTTACTGGGATTCATGTGATATTTCTTAAAGAAACTATYTTCAAACTGAACAACAGCWGTATYCTCATAATCAATATAATCGGCWGATGCTATGTGGACATTCAGCTCCATTAATTGTTTGGATTCCAGGTTTCTGAAATGCTTCCAAACCGGCAATCCAAAAAGCACCATGGAATAATCTTCATGTTTTCTGTGYAGGCCAGATATGATTTTACTCACAAATATTTGATCTCTTGARAGGATCACCAGTATATTGGAGTCCGCAAGAGAAAGKGCCTCTTCAATCGCCTCCATCTCCCTATCCAGGTAGTTCACTACTTTCATTTCGCGATATTCARGYAGAGNCCTGGTTGAATCCCGGTTAKACTTACGCAATTGGGCTGTCTTCTGCTTGAAGAGTTCACACAGCATTTTCTCTCCAGCATCTCCATTGTGAACCAGGATTACATTCTTGGTTTCAAACATTATGTCATTATCAACCAGGAACTGGTCTTCTATATACCTGGCAATTTCCTCTACGTTTGTCTGAACTGCCGGTTTCACCTTGCAGACATACTCATTTCCAATTAGAATTTTATTGGTTGAGATGAATGGAGATACCATGTGGATCTTGTTTTCAATCGCATAGGATCTAATCATAGATAAATTAGATCTGTACAAAGGTCCAATTAGCAAATCTGTAAAGGGCAAACTGGGATCCCTTATAAATTCTTTGATCTTGCTCGTGTCTCTCTCCGTGTCATATATTGTTACATTGGCCTTGAAGCCCTGTCTTCTCAAAGAATCCAGCGCCAGCATAACACCTTGGTAAAACTCCAACCCAATGACCGACTTTTGATACGCCTTCACCGGGTCACCTTCTCTYCTCTCCATTGCCAAAGTATCGTTCTTRTCCAAATACAGTGGGAGCATCAAAGCAATCTGGTAGGTATCTTTTAAAACGATGCTGTCCTTTATCACCATCAAAGTCGAATCTGTCAAGGAGCTATCCACAAGTGATGATGCACCGGTAGTATCCATTRWTTCCAACACCTCCTGTAGTAAACTTGCCTTACTCSTGGCTTTTCTCAAAACMGGAATACGTATTGTAGCTCCKGATTTGATASTACCTACWATCTCCGGATTGGCCAGGTCAATGGTCTCAATACTGATATCATATTGTCTGGAAAGAGAATAAAAGGTCTCACCSGGCTGAACRGTGTGGTAAATGTATTTGCCATCYAATACCATTGGGTCTATGACCCTAATGGGAACAGGTATCTTAATCGTTTCACCAACCTTTAACCCGTTAATTGTCAAAGGGTTTTCAAAAACTATCTCCTTAACTTCTACAKCATATCTTTTAGAGATACCGTAAAGCGTCTCACCTTTGCCAACGGTATGCACATAATACTTCTTTCCCTCAATGACCTTGATAATATTTTTGGCTKCTGTATCCGACTGCGAATAGCCCGTTGTACACGAGAAAACAAGAGGCAGCAGAAGAAGYAAYAATCGAAATTTTCTCATGATCATTTGAATGCTATTATTCCCATTCAATCGTCGCAGGAGGTTTAGAGCTAATRTCATAAACTACGCGGTTGACACCCTTGACTTTGTTAATAATAGCATTGGAAACACCACTCAGGAATTCATAGGGCAAATGACACCAATCGGCTGTCATACCATCAGTTGAGCTCACCGCTCTTAGCGCAACTACCTGTTCATACGTCCTCTCATCCCCCATTACCCCTACAGATTGAACCGGCAGCAATATTGCACCGGCCTGCCAAACATCATCATATAATCCCGCGTCTTTCAAAGCATTAATAAAGATGTGATCCACCTCTTGCAAAATGCGTACCTTTTCTATTGTAATGTCACCGAGTATCCGTATTCCCAAACCAGGTCCGGGAAATGGATGACGTCCCAATAGTGCCTTATCGATACCCAGGCTCGCCCCGACCCGTCGYACTTCATCCTTAAAAAGRGATTTTAATGGTTCAATTATATCCAGCTTCATRTAATCAGGCAATCCRCCGACATTGTGATGTGATTTTATCGTSGCRGAWGGCCCTTTAACCGAAATTGATTCAATSACATCCGGGTAAATRGTRCCCTGTNCCAANCCATTTMGCATTGTCTACTTTTTGAGATTCCTCATCAAACACATCTATGAACGCYTTTCCAATGGCCTTTCTCTTTAGCTCCGGATCAGTTATTCCYTTRAGYTCCGCGTAAAACCTGTTCTTCCCGTCCACYCCTTTCACATTCAAGCCCATRCCCTCATATTGCTTGAGTACATCCTCAAATTCATWTTTTCTCAGCAATCCATTGTCCACRAATATGCAGTTCAGGTTTTCTCCTATTGCTTTCTGCAGTAATATTGCAGCTACCGTAGAGTCYACTCCCCCAGATAGGCCGAGAATAACTTTATCATCACCCAGGGTCTCCTTCAGTTCAGCCACCGTAGATGTGACAAARGARTCTGGTGTCCAATCCTGGCTGCACTTACAGATTTTAACCAGGAAATTCTCCAATACTGTTYTTCCATCAGTGGAATGAAACACCTCCGGATGAAACTGAATACCAAAACTGAGCTCATCTTTAATCTTAAARCCGGCAATCTCAACATCTTTAGTACTCGCTATTTTCTCAAAACTATCTGGCAAAGACACGATYGTGTCACCGTGTGACATCCAAACCTGRCTTCCCGCTGAAACGCCATTAAAAAGTTCMGARCTGKCGTCGACAAATGATAGATTTGCACGCCCATATTCCCTCGTATCAGATGCTTCTACACCGCCKTGGTTATTGTTTACCAACAATTGTGCGCCATAACACACTCCCARCACGGGAATACTACCTGTTATATCYGATAGATCMGGGKCGGGGGMATCACTATCCATTACCGAAAAGGGGCTGCCAGATAGAATTACGCCCTTTAAGGAGCCGTTTAATGCGGGAACAGCATTAAAGGGGTGGATCTCACAGTATACGTTAAGCTCACGTAACCTTCTGGCAATCAGCTGTGTATACTGAGATCCAAAATCAATRACCAGTACCATTTCTTGCATGCACAAAGATAAAAATTCTTACTCCGGAAGGGATTTCGGCAGACTTATTTACTAACAACACCAGTAGCAACCAATCGAAAGGCAATTCGTCTGATAGTAGGGWGCATAATTATTATATAAATTAACTGTAACAATTAGSTATTAAATTCGTAAAATTTATTCGTTTAAAATCGRATGATTTCRAGGAATTCAAAAGTCAYGTTKMGATTGGTATTCTCAATGCTTTTGGGGATAATGACTGGCGTATTACACGCACAGCCTAATAAAGGCCTTGAATCTGAAGGGCTGGTATCAGAAATAGTCTCCAAGCGGTCAGCTACAACAAAACACTTCCTTAACTCATCCGGTGRWATAACGGCYTTAATTGGCAACCAAYCCTTNNCATTATCTGGATGATAGCGGAAATTGGARGGACATTGATCTCAACTTAACTCCTTCATCCAGRSAGGGATTTGCCTCTGAGAACACGTCCAATTCCCTGAGGTCTTTTTTTCCCTCTCAACTTAAACAAGGAACAGGTATTCTCCTTGAAACGGTGAATGGCAGCATCATCACGGGCATGCAGCCTCGTGTGTATTACCTGGATAATKCCGATCAGGTCAGGCAACTCATTGGGAMSAATGAAMTGGATGSCGTGGTTARCGGKCAATCTATTCAGTAYTTCACACRRRAAATTCCTATMGCTTACGARTATGTRRTAGAGCCSGATARAATTAAGAAYAAYATTATTCTCMATSAGCTCCCAGMMMGAATTCCTGTAAATTCCAAGGCRTTGATTTTTGAGGAGACBATGAMATTGCCRGTKGGATGGTCTTTRRCATCCAATAACKCTSTGATYAACYCGAAGARAAAAAYAAGGGGCTCCCTGAGCATTAGGAATAACGATGATGAAGTTGTTTTGGTTATTCCACCACCKGTGGTGTACGATTCGGGTGTGAACAATGCCGGGCTCCATCCSGATGGTAACTGGGAATACACTTATGCTGTTGARGAAGTAGCCCCATCYARGTACAGTRTTTCCATGGYAATTGATTTGRCCTGGTTGAGGGATCCRGGCAGGGTATTCCCAATTATTATAGACCCGACGGTTACAATTCCCGGGAACTATGGTGGRTGGCAGAATGGTGCCATCAACCCCGGTTCGGCTGAGGCAAACCCTACAAGCTTCGTGTTCACGGGTATCTTTTCCGGCAATATTTAYAGRGCCTATACAAAATTYAACACGGCTTCAATTCCMGACAATGCCATGATTACTGATGTTCAGGTGCAAYTRGACATGAATCAGAGYGCGGATGCAACGCYCCAAACMATTGTGATCAATGACGTAACMGGRGCRCCGGGGCCWTATGTGGTSATCAACSCAGCTGCATACRATGACTTCAATGATGGTCCMTATACCAGTTTCACCTGTACTTCTGTTGGCACATATGGCTTTTTCGATCTGGGATTCTCTGCGGATACAAATCTTCAAAACMGATTGGCTGTGGATTGGTTTCAAATTGCRCTGGARAATAATTTGGGCACGTTCAAGCGCTTTACCTCTGATTTGAATTTCCTATCGGTGACTTATGATACCTGTGTTATGACCAGTACGATCATCACCAATGCCTCTTGTGYAGGAACYAACGATGGAGRAATTACGATAGTGATAGACTCCCTTGGTACTCCACCCTTTACKTATTTATGGAACACSACACCTMCTCAAACCGACTCCGCTGCAATAGGATTAGACGTTGGAATTTATACGGTWACAATTACGGATGCCGCCGGATGCATCACAACCCGGACTGCAGAGGTTGTTCARAGYCATCAAGCGTCAATCATTGATTCTGTTGACATATTGTGTAAGGGCGACTCCACAGGGCTGGCTGAGGCAATGGGTTCCGGGGGWACGSCACCTTATATCTTCATCTGGGATGACCCMAATCTGCAAACGACAGCCATAGCCACCGGTTTACCCGAGGGAGTGTATACGGTTTATGTCAGCGATGCAAYHGGCTGCATAGACTCGGCCTATGTTACCCTKGAAGCCYTRTTTYWAGYCGRGATTACGGACTCCACCAGTACRYTATGTAATGGAGACAGTACAGGAACGGCTACGGTAACCCCATTTTTYGGAACYGGRCCSTACACCTACGMCTGGAACAGCATACCTCCRCAATCAGATTCAAYTGCTATCGGATTGCCGGCAGGCGGATATAAAGTCCTTGTTACSGATGGCAAYGGTTGTACTGATACAYCCACTGTTACAATCCCGGAGCCCCCCCTCCTGGTTCTTTCTCCGTTATCTTCAAATACTTGCGGAGTCTCCTGTACCGGAGCTGCAACAGTATTTCCATCWGGGGGAACCCTGCCATACACATATGCCTGGAGTGATCCGGCGGCTCAAACCACCCAGACTGCAACGGGATTGTGCGCCGGGGCTGTTAATGTCCTGGTGACAGATAATAATGGATGTGATGCCTCGCTCATTTTCATCATCATCAGCGATACACCACCATTGGCGGGATTCATTGTTAATGACACGCTGCAATGCGTCAACCTAAATACATTTGTCTTTACGAATACCGGCTCTTCCGGTACTTTTATGGGAACGCCACTTTTCTCATACAACTGGGATTTCGGAGATGGAATTGGAACTTCGACGGCAGAAAATCCGATATATAGTTATTCCTCATCCTTCACTTTTGGCGTTCAGCTAGTGGTAACGGAYGTTTTTAATGGTTGTACTGACACAGCCTGGGGTGATGTTTATGTTGCACCAATAGCAGATATCGAAGTTTTACCAACAAGCTGTGGCGGTAATTGTGATGGCGGAGCAGTCGCWACCGTCACCGGTGAATCACCACCTTACACCTATCTCTGGAATGATGGAAGTGCAACRACTACRGATTCTGTTGCTAACTTATGTACGGGCCTGTATCGSGTTGCGGTAACTGATGGAGGTGGCTGCACGGATACTGYCYMRGTTTTCRTTTTTGATCCYCCTCCKATTACCACSTCCGTCTTTCCTGGCCCACCATCATGCTTCAGTTGTTGCGATGGATCTGCTACTGTCAGCGTAACCGGAGGAACCCCTCCCTATAGCTATATCTGGGATGATCCCGGTGCCCAAACCAATGCCACRGCAACMGGACTYTGCGAGGGCATATACTTTGTYTCGGTYATYGAYTCYGGAGGRTGTTTTCTGKCAATTGACTCTGTACTCGTCACAWTTTACTGCATTCCTCCATACRACATACTCTGCAGCTCCRAYGATTATATTGATGATGTGATATTCGCTGGCATYAACAATTTAGCTACCGGATGTAACGGTATGCCGGATAACTTTATATACTACTYCAATGATACAGCCTCCGTTTTATCCGGMARTTCTTACCCTATTACGCTCACWCCARGCACGGTGTTTRSTCAGGGATTTGGAGTTTGGATTGATTTTAAYARCAATGGTGACTATTCAGAYCCKGGTGAATTTGTCCTAAGCGTTCCACCTTCYMTTGTATCATCYACCAATTTTATATCCATTCCTTTTRGCAGYCCAYCAGGAGTCACCCGRATGMGGGTCAGRTGTATTTACYTWRYSACACCWMTTTCYRCWGATGAYTGCAAYCTRCAARMCTGGGGAGARACAGAGGATTATCCAATASTCATCTCTTCRCCATTGGYATTGGATGCAGCAGTGATTGGAATGGCTCCGGAAATTGATTCGTCTTGTCAGCTCTCAAACKCAGAACTGTTTACAGTTATGGTTTACAACAATGGAAATGACAGCCTGSTCAATATCRATRTATCTTATGYATTYGATSTTAACCCWTCAATAACMGAGGTGATTTCSGGARTTCTAYTACCTGGTGATACTGYGTTCTACACTTTCACTTCACTTCTCGATCTTTCGGATACMGGAATGYATTCTTTRATGATTTAYACAACRGTAMCCGGYGATGTAAACTTGTTTAAYGATACGATCTTYMGGGATATATACATTCGGCCACCGCCCGATATTTCAATTAACTCAAGCGACATCTCCTGCTTTGGCAGYATTGATGGCCAGGCGGTTGTACTAATYRCRARYGGTSCTTCACCGTTTCAAATTTTGTGGTCGCCCGGTGGAAGCACAAATGATACAGCWACRGGACTGGGSCCYGGGMTGCATTATGTAACCGTTACTGATAGCAATGGATGYTTTRCTTCGGACTCARYTCAAATCATTGAGCCCRCATTATTGACCACAAYCATGACATCMACAGATGCCACCTGYACAGGCTGTTTRGATGGCACCGCTACAGTTTTRCCYGGCGGAGGAACACCACCCTATTCTTACCTCTGGAGTACAGGAGAKACMACMAGYGTRGATTCYGGTTTAATGGCAGGCTCCTATTAYGTGACTGTTACAGATTCAAATGGCTGTGTAGCCGTAGATTCTATTCTRCTGCAGGAATTGACAGGTCAGTGCYYATCATGCGACAATACCGTACCCACATTGATTCTGGATTTGACCAGCACTCCGGATACAACTTTAACGGTTAGCAGTTTTGCAAGRGCTGGTTATTGTTGTGGAGTCTCYGGTACAAACAAGTGTATTCGATTTGAAATAACACCGCACCCCCAGACCCGGCAGGTAAGYTTCAATGTSATGAACCCATCTCCGCCGGGAAGCCCYTTTTACCAGGTAAATTGCGGGAGCCCKATCCCTTTAACCAACTTTACCTGCTTACTSGACACGCTTCCTTTTTGTATCGTGTTTTGCAGACCTGGTAATGACGCACCTGATTACATCATAACCACYTCATCAGTTCCATGTTGCAATATAGTTGCCGCGGTTACAGCCAATGATATTTCTTGCAACGGCAATGCTGATGGTACGGCCGGCGTTTCAATAACTGGTGGTACAGCACCATTTACATTCTTGTGGAGCAATGGAGACAATGGCAGCACTGCTGATTCCCTGTCKKYKGGWWCTSMSKWYGKWACGRTTAYRGATGTRAAYGGATGTACGARTAYTGATTCAGCKATAATTTYGGAACCCRGTGTTTTRACMGCCAATGCCGGTTTGAATGACACKTTGTGTGTTGGGCAAAGTGTAGTTATTGGCGGTTCACCYACATCAGTYGGGGGTATCGGTCCATATACATACAGCTGGTCTCCCGGTACGGGATTAAGYAGTATAAGYATAGCCAATCCCATTGCGACACCTCCCTTCCCCGTAACCTACACAGTRCAGGTTACTGACTCAAATGGATGTGTGGCCACKGAYCTCGCTTCMATTAATACCAACCCGGTCTATAATATCAATGATCCSGYTRTAAGTATTTGTGTGGGCGACAGYGCACTYATATACGGTGTTTATCAAACCATAGCCGCTATTTATTATGACAGTTCTCTCACAATAGTTGGATGCGATAGCATTCGTTCCCAACAATTAACAGTGGATTCTGCCTACAGTATTTTGGATACKGTTACAATCTGTTCWRRTGACAGTKYCWTCYTRGSRGGRGCATATCAAASYGTYGCRGGGAATTAYATYGACAAYCTTTCSACGCTACARGGCTGYGACAGCATTGTAKCAACAACATTGAWTRTAAWYCYYRCTTYCRGWGYAAATGTTTCGACAACAATTTGTTCAAATGACAGTATCTTCCTGGRAGGGGCATAYCAGAATACCRSCGGCMCCTATTTTGAYACYCTGRTTGCCKTGAACGGTTGYGACAGTCTTGTGAGCACGTTRCTGAGTGTGAATCAGGCATACCTCATACCTGYATCYGCAACTATCTGCRYRGGAGACAGYATWCTAATARGTGGCRTRTATCAAAGCCTGGCGGGTGTTTACAATGATTCTCTGGCAAGCRTAGATGGTTGCGACAGCGTGATCTCTACGACGCTKATCGTGAAYCCTGCATTTGYGATKAAYCAAACTGCRTCCATCTGCGATGGGGATAGCTTGBTGATTGSYGGTGTCTATCAAAGTACGAGTGGCACCTATGCTGATTCTCTATCGACAGTTRATGGRTGTGATAGTRTTATTTTGAAAACACTCACTGTTAAYCCRACCTACCTGACAAATGATACGCTGATCATATGTAATGGCGATACCGCCTTTYTGGGAGGAGCACCTCAGACGGTAAGCGGTTCTTATATAGATACTCTTCCAACAATTAGCGGTTGCGATAGCGTGGTTATCACMTTCCTGGATGTCGGAGCACCCTTTGGCGTAACCATATCCTCAACGGATGTGCTATGCGACGGTTCCTGTGATGGCACKGCYTCTCCGACGGTATCCGGTGGAAGTGGAACCTTTACRTTCTCATGGAGCACCTTTCCAGTGCAAACCAGCCCAACTGCAACCAGTCTTTGTGCGGGCCCTTATACGCTGACCGTCATCGATGGGGCAGGATGCGAAGCTATAGGTTCAACAACAGTAAGCTCACCCCCACCCATAGTTCCGACGCTTACSTCTACAGTGCAACCCAGCTGTTYTGGAAGTTGCGATGGGATGATTCTCACGACAACATCGGGTGGYACAAATCCGCTCACCTATTCATGGAATGACCCCAACTTACAAACAAATTCGATTGCGGTTAACTTATGYGCYGGAACYTATGTACTTAATGTGGTTGATGCTAATGGCTGTGCGTCTTTVCTRTCAGCAACATTGRTMAATCCACCATCAATYGTGATMACCATGATCGGAACGGATTCTATCTGTACCGGAAGCTGTACAGGCAACGCCACAGCCACYGCAACAGGWGGCACTTCGCCGTTCACMTATGCATGGAGCAATGGTCCAAYCGGACAAACAATAACTKCTTTGTGTATTGGYACCTATGTGGTTAATGTGACGGATGGAGCCGGTTGTCAATTATCAGACACGATAGACATCGTCAATTATMCCCTTGAGAACGCTTCTTTTTCCTACCTCGGAASTASTTTCTGTCAGAATGCGGACAACCCAATCCCTCAGCTGGCGGGTGATGCGGGGGGCTCTTTCAACGGAYCTCCGGCGCTATCCATCAAYGCAGTTACCGGAGTTATTAACCTAAGTGCATCTCYGCCCGGAACCTATAACGTGGTTTACACRACCGGAGGACCTTGCCCGGAATCAAACAGCGTACAGGTGATCATATTACCTGTTCCCAATGTCAAYATCATTCCAATTCAGCCCATTTGCGGTCTGGATACGGGCTTRTAYAATTTGACAGGTTTTCCTATYGGTGGAATCTGGAAAGGACCGGGTATTATTGATTCTATCAATGGCATATTTTCCCCAKCCTCAGTTCCACCYGGATTGCACCCTGTAATTTACACCGTATCAAATGCCGGCTGTTCAAATAGTGATACAACGCTTATACGTACCCTGCCYGTACCTTCTATGACRCTGTTTGGYTCWGACACAATATGTGAAGGYACCTCTGCAACTTTCCAAATAAACCTGTTTGGCCTTGGGCCGTTTGAGATCASCTATACTGATGGGACAARTACCTTCACGGAGATAAATATCTATGAYGGCAACTTACTGACCCTTTCCCCTCTGATAACTACCACATACACCTTACTTAGCATAACGGATTCGGCGGGGTGTGGTGGCATCGCTGGAGGAAGTCGTACAATCAAGGTCATTTCTGTTCCGCCACCACCGATAGTAACAAACCCAATCGTCTATCATTGTGACGGGGATCCCAATCCRCTATTTACYGCWACGGGACAATTGGGAGGTAGTCTTGAATGGTTCGAGGATACCCTGGGCAGTCCAATTGCAACGGGAAGTGTATTCAGTCCTTTACTATTTAGCGCTGATACCAATTACTTTTATGTAAGTGAGTACTTCGGTGGATGCAGAAGTTAYGCCAGTGAAGTGAAACTGGTTGTCTTCTCRCAAGGCAGTGTTGATGCRGGTSCGGATGAGACAATTTGTCTTGGAGAATCTGTARCACTCCAGGCTACCGGAGCTACGAAATATGCCTGGTATCCTTCAABTGGGTTGAGCGACACAAGTATCGCAAACCCGATAGCAAGYCCTGGTAACTCTACTACTTACTATGTTATAGCAACTGTCAATGACAGCTGTACTTATGAGGATTCCCTCAGGATAACCGTGGACAAAACGCCAGATTGCGGATGGTATATCTATAGTGGATTTACACCTAACGGAGATGGTGAYAACGACACGTGGATCATTGATGGAATTGAGGGATTCCCRGATAACCATGTTTCCATTTTCAATAGATGGGAAGATGTRGTTCAGTTATTCTCGGGATATGATAAYAGGGCCGAGGTATGGAAGGGCGACAATAAGAGTGGGCAGGCRYTACCTGAGGGYACCTATTTTTATATTATCAAAGCRGGAGAGGAGACATTCACAGGTTGGGTACAACTTTCACGGTAAGATTGATCGATGTSCGGGTTGAATAGACATAGCGATTTKGGGAAAGTTATMKTRWTGATGATCGCAATGCTGTGCKTTCAATATGATGSRCAAGCGCARCAGACMACATTGTACAGCCAATACATGTTCAATCCMTTCACAATCAATCCAGCCTATGCCGGTAGCAGAAAGGCATTCTCAGCAGTTATGCTGTATAGAAACCAATGGGTGGGAATRGAGGGCGCGCCTCAAAGTCAATCAATATCTGTTCATACACCTTTTGAAGGTAAGAATATTGGTCTTGGGTTCAATATCATCAATGACAAGATCGGACCTACRAATAACCTSGGCATTTTTGGCACCTATGCYTATCACCTTCAGGTAGGAGATGGAAAACTATCCATGGCACTTCGCGCKGGCACCTATCGCTTCCAATTGGATGGAAATGCCATTGARTATAAAACCCCSGACAAATTCACWGGTGCATCGATAGCCGGCAGCTTTATTCCAAGCTTCGACTTTGGGCTRTATTATTACACCAAGACACTTTATGGCGGCMTGGCAATTACCCATTTAGCAGGTGGCAAATTYAAATTTGACGGAGCATCGGACCTTTCTGCTCAGCTGGGTCGGCATTATATSGTGAATTTTGGCTACGCTTATATTCTCAGTAAGAGTTTTGTCCTCAAACCTTCGGTTCTGATAAAATACACGGCGAACGCACCCGTTAATCTYGATCTGAATATGAGTACATTGATGAAAGGAGTGGTTTGGCTGGGTGTTTCATACAGATCGTCAAAGGACCTGGTTATTATTGCGGAATTCAATATTTCAAGCATATTGAGGGTAGGTTATTCCTACGACCTGGGGCTAAATACACTTCAGGACTTTAACAGTGGTTCGCATGAATTATTCATAGGAGCCGATTTCAATGTGGGAAAACCGGCCCAGCAAATTTCACCGAGACTGTTATGATTTCAAATTCTATTTTGGAATTGATCATTAGGCGTGCRTTGATTTATTTAAAGACAATGCTCATTACAGTGGTTTGCTGTATACCTCTCTCCCACCCCGTTTTTGCTTYCCKGCAAGCTGAAAATCCGGAGGAACAGAAAGAAGAACCCGTACCTRTATTCAAGGTTCATGCGATATCTGGATTTAACTCAACCGGTCTTGATTTTTCGCCTGTAGTAATAGATGACAAGCTCGTCTTTGTATCTGAACGTGATATAGACCTGGTTAATTACGGTGAAACAGGATACAAYAAGCAGTCCTATCTAACCATTCAGTACTCTACCATAACAACAAAGGATGACACAACAACCTACTCGGTACCCAGACTGTTTTCTGGAAGAATAAGCCAACTGCAGCACAGTGGACCAATTTCGTTTAATAAGCARGGCAATTTTGCAGTCTTCACAAGGGTGCAATTTTTCAAWAATGGAACGGAACGGGTTTACCGTCCACAGCTCTTTTCAACTCAGTTTGAGAAAAACAAGTGGCGGAATATTGAAATGCTYAACATCAACAATTCGCAATATTCGTTTGGTCATCCTRCTCTGTCAATGGACGGAAAGAAGCTCTACTTYGTCTCAGACATRGAAGGYGGTTATGGRGGAAAGGACATCTAYTACACGGAATAYATGGACAGTGTTTGGTCAGACCCTATTAATCTTGGGCCAGCTGTAAACACTGTTGGAAATGAAGCATTTCCATTTTTATAYAAGGACAGCTTGTTCTTCTTCTCTTCCGACGGGCACCTKGGCTTCGGGGGATTGGATCTGCATTACTCAAAATTAGAGAATGGACAGATAACCGAAGTAATACACCTGGATTCATCCATAAATTCKGCTGCYGATGATTTCGGATTCTTTCTTCTTCAAGGTCAAAACACAGGCTAYTTCTCATCCAATCGCAATTTGGAAATGAARGATGAYATCTATGGATTTTCACTTAAATGGATCAAACCTTCGCAAATGCCYAAAACAATAGCCGGSGTTTTTAAATTYCGCAACCTCGAAAACGAATTGGCAGACAGTCTAAATGTGTATCTCGTTGACAACCTGGGGCAAATTATTCACATGGAACAAACAGATGAATATGGAAATTTTGAATTCACAAATTTGCCTTATAACCATGAATATGTCATTCGCACGGACGCGATCAACACTGATCTGGTAATGATTCTATTGGATGATAAAGGAAAGATCATTGCAGAATTGGCGGTAAACGATAAGGGTGAGTTTCTCTATAAAAAGCTCTCRTACAAAGAGATCGGTGGTTTACAATTCTTGTATACCAGTGACAGTACAGGGCTCRTAGAGGGCCAGGCAACCAAATCCCTATCRGGGCAATTGGATTATAAACAACTGCCGTACAAAACCGGAAAGGGGATGAAAATATTACTGATCAATGAAGCTGGCGATATCCTTTTTACAACAATTGCCGACAGCGATGGCAATTTTGAGTTCACAAACTTGCCATATGACGCGAACTATATTGTAATGACGGAAGAATACGATCCRGACCTAACCTTGATYATATWTAATGAGGGAAAAGTRGTTGCCGAGTTAASCAGYAATCTCTCGGGAAAATTTATGTATGTAAAGCTGCCGCATAGTGCAGCCACCACATTGGCRCTGATGGATRTATCAGAGGGAGATAACTTCCTCTTTTTCAGGGGCTATGAGTCTGAYAATTGGTTAAAAGAGGAGAACAACGTAGCTGTTGCGTCTKCAGACAATCAAACAGCCTATGTCTTTCAYACCCTTGATCTCAAGAATCAAGGTGCCCTGACCTCAATTGGCGGGTCTACAACGGGATTTTGCCCTGATACATACGATTTAACAATGGARGAGCTGGATGAATGCATTGAACTGACAATTGAAGACTTACTGGGAGAAATTGCCGAACTAAGTACAACTGAAGTTGAACCAAAGCTCAATACTGGTATGGAGACGATCTATTTCGATAGAAACTCTTCTTATTTTACCAGGAAGGATTCTCTGCTACTTGATAAGGTGTTTGAAATACTCAATTCTGAAAACAGTCTGCGCCTGGAGGCCAATGGCTATACGGATGAGATTGGTGARGACCATTACAATGTGTGGATTTCAGAACGAAGAGCCAGSCGCATCGCAGATTATATTATAGGCCGGGGCATTTCGGCTACCCGTATAACCGTTAAGGGTTGGGGGGCGGCCAGGAGAGTTTCGGGTTGCAAGGAATGCACTGAAGAACAACTGCGTGTAGATCGCCGTACGGAGCTGAAAATTTACTAGACAAACAGTCTGCAACCGGAACAAGAGTATGTGAGATGTTAAATGGTAAATGGTAAATGGTAAATGTGGGATGTTAGCAGTTATTAAGTTGATATGGAGAAAATAATCAAAGCACCTGCTATTGTATTGCTGATTTTAATACTGTTGCCCTGGTCTATTGTGCAGCTCATATCTGATGAGTTTCCAACTGTTCAAGCCGTTTTCGGAGCACTAGGATGTATAACTCTTTGGGGATGGATCGCAATTCTAGCAGAAAGTTTAAAAAGCAGGTTACCTGGGAACGTGGAAATATCGGATACTCTGTTCTTAATCAACATTGTAGTACTAATATTATCGTTCGGGGGAATTCACATTCTACTCGAACCCGGACAAACAGTTCATGTTACCGGACTGTACGTTCTGCCCATTGTATACGTGTTTTACGCTATTTTTCAAGTATATGCTCATATTGCAAAGCTCCTAACCTCAGCTGAAGAAATGAAGGAAGTCAAATTTAGCCATCGCATAGGGGAAATGTTTCTATTCTATTTTTTTATAATTGGTATTTTCTGGCTTCAACCGAGAATAAGAAAGGTTTTGGATAGACCCATACCAGAGGACAAGGCTGGTAAAGAGTATAGTACGTAACAGTTGCTAACAAAAGGTTTCGCGTAATAGCGCGGAAGCTGCCTACCATGCCTACGGCAGGTAAACCGGCAGGCAGGCTAAGGTGCCACCACCCAAACCCGGGCCGGTTAGAGGTAAGATTGTTTGTTCAATCTCATTCCCTTATTTCAGAGAGTATCTTCAAACCGAAATCAAAAGGATCAATACTGTTCTTCWTTTCGTCAATTATCCCCAAATCATAGCGAATCAAYAAAGAAAAMAGGGATTCGTAGCGTTCCTGAAARACTCCWGAGGGATATATCCCTTCAAAGAGCTTATTTGCCTGGTTAACCAGRGATTCATTCTTTCGCTTAGCTGCTTTGACCAGTTTTTTCTCTAAGTTATCCAATTGCCCCAGGRCACGGGCTTGATCTGCTTTTACCGAAGCTTCAAGACTCGGGTCTATTTCCTTTGCCCTGCCCATCAGTTGGTTGTAAATATGGGATATGTCGCTTTTCTCCTGTTCCACAGAAAGATTCTCATTAGAATCMGCCCTTACAAGTTCTTTTACYTTCTCAACAGAATCGGCAAATAAGTCCGATAAAGAGAARTTGAATTGATCCATTTTCTTAACCTCACCCACTCCCAATACCACCAATGAATTCCGAGGTATCAAGACTGGAAAGCTGACYTTGTTTTCGTCAAATATCCCCTTTAGTTCCAKCCAATATCCAATTTCAGATGGGCCGCCAATGTATGCCAAATTGGGCAGCACCATCTCCTGGTACAATGGCCGCAATACAACATTCGGGCTGAATGACTCCGGTTTGCTGTCAATCATTTGAATACATTCTTCTCTGGAAAAAGACAATTCACTTCCAACAACATTCACSGCTCCACCAGAGCCAGGYTCCAATCGATTGCGCTTATTGTCGTGAAAACAGAACAGGTTGATATCCCTTGACTTAACCGGCAGCTTATAATCTTTAGAAAGCGARCCATAGGCRTTTGACATAGCCCCCATGGAGTTCTGCCCMACTATTTCAGCTTTCATCACCATGCCAAACGTCTTCTTTAAAGCCGCATCATCYGCATCCAGCACCACCAATCCATACTTACCGAATAAGGAATGCACCAACATTCGCGTGGCATCRGCCAGGTTATCCTGTTCCAAATATGCCYTTTCAAATATTGGCAATATGGATTYAGCTGTTTTATCAGATTCAAACTGGGTTTTTAAATCTGACAATACACTTTTCAGCGTCTCCGTACTCATTCGGCCTACTGCATTGCCCGCTTCTGCTTCCCAGGTTACTTTTTTGCCAAACAGGTGAAAATGATTGATCTCCTCAAAATCATGATCCTCGGATGCCATCCAAAAGATGGGAACAAAATTATTATCGGGGTATTTCTCTTTAAGCTGCTCCGCCAGGTTAATTGWGGTCAATATCTTATAGCAGAAATACAATGGGCCCGTGAACAGGCACAGCTGATGGCCAGTTGYCACSGTAAAGGTCTTAGTGTCATTCAAAAGATCAATAGCGACGGGCGCATCATCTATTCCCGMATACTGTCTTTTCARCACCTCTACCAGRGATGATCTGTCAAYCTGYTCCTTTGCTTTGTTCTCAATTGCYTCCCCGAATGAATCAATTAGGGGTGTRTACTGATAGTAATCGCTGAGTTTTGTATCYGYAGCGAGGTAATCCTTCARTATTTGRGGGAAGAGCTGCTTTCCTCTCSYGGTGAGGTCCAATTCAGATAGGGTGAGTATGTTTCTTTGAAAGCTCAATCTCTACGAAATACCAATGGCNYGACTACCCTTGACACAGTTCAGGAYAAGTTTTTCACCACATTTTGCACGAATATACGAATCAGAATACTTCAGGTTTGTCTTGCAGTAYACCATTARTGCGGGAAAGACCGGGAAATAGTCAGAATCCCGTATTTTGATACCCTTGCTTTGCAACACTCAATTCCAGACCTGGTAAATGCATGTATTTTGCCAATCTAGCGTCATCGTATCTGTCTTATTTTGAGACAAGTACCAATACAGGAAGTGTCGTTTATATGCCAGAGTGTTCTACCAGAATTTGTCAATCCATTGATTATTTTTAATTTTGCAGCTTGCCTACCGGCAAACAGACCTTTAATTTCCAATACTACCCCCTAACACTGAATTAATGGACATTTTTGAAAAGATCAAGCAGAAGCGCGGGCCACTTGGCCAATATGCYAAAGGTGCGCATGGATATTTCTTCTTCCCAAAGTTGGAGGGAGAGATAGGCCCCCGGATGAGTTTTCGCGGTAAAGAGTGCCTTACCTGGAGTGTAAACAACTACCTGGGACTGGCCAATCACCCTGAAGTTCGCAARGTGGATGCAGAAGCTTCTGCAGMATGGGGGCTGGCAGCGCCGATGGGATCCCGGATGTTGACAGGTAATTCGGTGCATCATGAAGATTTAGAAGATCAGTTGGCGGAATTTGTATCGAAGGAAAGTTCTATTCTCTTGAACTATGGCTATCAGGGAATGGTCTCAGCGAYAGATGCACTGGCAGACAGAAATGATGTTATTGTTTAYGATTCAGARTCTCAYGCMTGTATYATTGATGGAATGAGGATGCATCTCGGAAAGCGATTTGTATTCCCTCATAACAATATAGAGAACCTGGAAAAACAGCTTCAGCGTGCAACGGTGTTGACGGAAAAGTCGAACGGAGGCATCCTGGTCCTCACTGAGGGTGTGTACGGAATGGCCGGTGATCAGGCCAAGTTAAAGGAAATTGTTGCTTTGAAGAAGAAATATGATTTCAGGTTGTTCGTTGATGATGCGCACGGATTTGGCACCATGGGTAAAACCGGAGCCGGTACAGGTGAAGAGCAGGGCGTACAGGATGGCATTGACATTTATTTTGGCACGTTTGCCAAGGCAATGGCCAGTATTGGGGCATTCATTGCTTSGGATGAGAATGTGATTGAATTTTTGAGGTACAATAACCGCTCGCAAATTTTTGCCAAAGCGCTTCCTATGCCTTTGGTTCTGGGTGCAAAAAAGCGGCTTGAACTACTCAAGAACAGTCCGGAGTTGAGGGAGAACTTGTGGAAAATCACAAATGCTCTTCAGGATGGCCTGAAGAGGGAGGGATTCAACCTGGGAAGGACAGAATCGCCGGTAACTCCGGTGTTTCTAAGTGGCGGTATACCTGAGGCTACTAGCCTGATTGTTGACTTGAGAGAGAATTTCAACATCTTCTGCTCAGTTGTTATTTACCCCGTTGTTCCAAAGGACACKATCATGTTGCGTGTGATTCCAACTGCAGCGCATACCCTGGAGGATGTCGCCTATACTATCGATGCCTTTAAGCAGGTTAAGGCAAAACTTGATGAAGGTGAGTATGCAAATGAGGATACTTACGCGCGAGTAGAGACCAACTAACCTTAAACGGCCCTTTCGACTGTGCTCAGGGCTSGCGCTCATGGGGCGGCTTAGTACATATCGCTCCTGGTCAGGCGTAAGCTCTAAATCCTAAGCCCTAAGCAGTAAATGCTAAATCCTAAACCCTAAACCCTAAACCCTAAAYYCTAAATTCTAAATTCTAARCTCTAAGCTCTAAATTGCAAATGGGAACTGGTTGGTTTTTGTAGAAGAGACAGCGGATAAAAAGGATGGAAAATTGAKKRTRGAAAACRGGAACCRGACGAAGKTCTAWGAYACYTTTTCARCRGGCCTTACTTTCCCRGMRGCTTCAATCAARCCGGAAAGTTTGTTGTAWGTAGCTCTGCTYACCTGCGTGAGAGGAGATCGCAGATTGGCCTCRCAGTTGCCCATTATTTCCATCGCYGCTTTTATGCCAGCAGGATTTCCCTCTACAAAGAGGTTGAYAATGATGTCAATGAGCTTATAGTGGTATTCACGTGCCAATTTCATATTGCCSCGCAGCGCATGGTTTACCAATTCAGAAAAGTCCTCWGGAAAGGCATTGGCAACGACAGARATCACACCRTCACCACCAATTGCAATCATTGGCAATGTGAGGGCATCGTCACCAGATATCACAAGGAAACCATCRGGTTTATGCTTGATGATATCCATGCATTGCTCCAGATCTCCGGATGCCTCTTTGATACCGATGATTCCCTCAATGTCATAGGCGAGTCTCAAGGTCGTTTCCGCYGAGATATTGCAKGCAGTCCTTCCGGGAACATTGTACAATATCACCGGAACCGGCGACATATTGGCGATCATCTTGTAATGTTGGTAGAGTCCCTTTTGCGTTGGTTTGTTGTAATATGGAGAAACGGAAAGGATSGCATCKACCCCATCAAAGTCGCAGCTATTAATGCTGTTGAGTATTTCATTTGTATTGTTACCGCCCAAACCAAGGATAATCGGTACTTTGCCCTCAACCTGATCAACCACAAACCCCAGRATGGCCGTCTTTTCATCTGAATTCAGGGTTACAGACTCACCGGTAGTTCCCAGTACCACGAGATAATCAACCCCGTTGTTAATCATTCTGTCAACCAGCTTACCTAAACAATTGAAATCTATGCTTCCGTCCCTGTGAAAGGGAGTTACCAGTGCTACACCCGTACCTCTTAAACGTTTAAGCATGCTCTTCCTCTAAATTTTGCTATCCCCTATCCTATGTCCGCAGTAGGGCGGTGCTGGCGATTCACCATTTTGATGTACACCTCAGTATTCTTAATATAATTTTCTAAAGTCCGGTTGTAACCGGGATCGAGAATCATATCGTAATATAAATTCGAGTTCTTGTCTTGTGGGCCAACTTTGAAGCTAGCTTTAGAAAGCCCGCAAATATATTTTATTGGCAGGCAATAGTCAACACCAAGATCCAATAAAATGTCAAACTTTTCATCAATGAAGTTGTTTGCCTCCAACCCATCCGGCTTCAAAACCCAATTTAACTCTTTTTTTGTGAAAAAGCGAAAATCCAACCTTGTATTCAAATGATTCTTTGGATCCCTGTCATCAATGTAGCCAAGTGCCATCACCCTTTTACCCATATCTTTAAAATACGCAACTAACTTTTTGAGCAATTTATAATCATCGGGATTGGTAGCGTTGTACACTATTCCTATATAATGAGCTACCTCCAGGTTGTTGACCTGAACACTTCGATTTATCCCCCTGATTTTTCGGTGGAGTAAAAAAGTACCTATGGCAAGTTGCAGCTTTTTCATATCAATTGTCAATGACGAACGTGTCCGTAGCAAACACCCATACCTCCRTAGCGAAYGCTACGGACGGCAAGGTCAACGATGCAACAGATAACTTGTATTGGTCAACTTATCATTTTAATAAAATCACCYTCCGATAAAATTKCAATYCCCAATTTCTCCGCYTTAGCTAATTTACTGGGGCCCATGTTCTCACCAGCCACAACAAAGCTGGTCCTGGAKGATATSGATCCTAYCACTTTCCCTCCATTTGCRGYGATYGCCTCCTTGATCTGATCYCGCGAGAATTCAGAGAAMACTCCTGATACAACCATGGACAATCCAGCCAATTTCTGGCTCAACAGTTTATCTTCGGACTCTTCCATAACGAAACTGAGTCCCTGCTCATTTAACCTTGCAATTAGCTCTAAATGGGCTGGCACTTTGAAGTGGGCTATCAAGCTCTCTGCGATCTTGTCCCCTATCTCCTCAACTTCAACCAATTCYTCAAAAGAAGCACCCACCAAACCATCAATGCTCTTAAAATGTCCAGCCAGCTTCCTBGCCACVGTTTCACCAATATACCTGATACCCAAGGCGAAAAGCAATTTGTCAAATGGCACTTTCTTCGATTCCRTCAAACCRTCCAGCAACCKGTTTACAGAYTTGTCRGCGAAYCGTTCCAAYCCAATYAGYTGATCATARGTTAASGYGTACAAGTCAGCRATAYTYYYGATYAAATTGGCKTCATAGAGCTGTTCCACMGTCTCTTCTCCCAATCCATCGATATTCATGGCCTTYCTGCCRATAAARTGYTCGATCTTTCCCTTGATYTGGGGAGGACATCYGGTTTCATTGGTGCAATAATGCGCCACCTCTCCYTCCAATTTTAYCARTTCTGTATCACATTCAGGRCATCGCGTGATGAAAGCGGTTGGATGGCTATTTTYCGGGCGCTTGTCCACRACAACTCCSGTAATTTTGGGAATGATCTCTCCACCCTTCTCCACCCATACCGTATCCCCTACCCTGAYATCCAACTTCTCAATCTGATCCGCATTGTGGAGTGAAGCCCTCTTAACTGTAGTTCCACTGAGCAAGACGGGTTGAAGGTTGGCTACTGGTGTGATGGCTCCCGTTCGTCCAACCTGGTACGCAATAGAAAGTAAAATAGTAGCGGCCTGTTCTGCTTTGTACTTATAGGCGATYGCCCAGCGCGGTGATTTAGCVGTAAATCCCAAACGCTCCTGAAGATGATAAGCATCGACCTTTAGAACAATTCCATCAATGTCAACTTCAATATCATGTCTACGCGTATCCCATTCATCGATGAACTCAAACAATTGATCAATCGTTCTTGCCTGAACAGTATACTCCGGGATCTTGAACCCCCAGGTTTTAGCCGCCTGCATATTCGCATAATGTTCCCCATGTGGCAGACCATTACCATAGAGCGCGTATAAATAACAATCAAGGCCCCGCTCAGCCACAACCTTTGAGTCGTGCATCTTCAGTGTTCCTGAGGCAGTGTTGCGCGGATTGGCGTATAAGGCTTCTCCCAAGGTTTCTTTTTCCTCATTTAATCTGGAAAAGGCATGCCGGGACAAGAAAATTTCGCCCCTTATTTCAAAATCAGGCGGATAATCATTCCCCCTAAGCTTAAGCGGAATGCTCTTTATCGTCCTTACGTTGGCTGTGACATCATCACCCTGAACACCATCACCTCTGGTTAGCGCTTGTACCAACACTCCGTTTACATAATTCAACCCTATGGCCACACCATCATATTTGAGCTCACAGACATAAGTAAGATCATCCCCGGATTGCCCTTCTTGTTCAATCCACTTCCGGACCCTTTTGTCAAAGTCTACAATTTCCTCACGACTGTATGAATTATCAAGCGAGAGCATTGGGTAACGGTGCTTAACGGTGCGGAAATCATCCGCTACGGATCCGCCCACTCTAATGGTAGGTGAATGGGGATCAGCCAATAAGGGAAACTCTGCCTCCAGGGATTGCAGCTCTTTTAACAAAACATCAAACTGCAAATCATCAATTGAAGGATCAGAAAGTGTGTAATAGCGATAATTGTGTTCGTTGAGCTGATCTGTTAGCTCATCAATTCGCTCTCTTGCAGCTGCTGTGTCCATTAATGGCGAAAATAGTAATTCCATCTATTCCTTTAAACCCCGAACCATTCTTGGTTTTCCATGGATATCCTCTTTACTCTCAACACGGGTATATCCCGCATCGCTCATAATACACATCACTTCATCGCAGTACTTCTCATTGACCTCATAATACAAGTATCCTCCGCGTTTCAAAATCACCTTTCCCAATTCACATATTGCTTCATAAAACACRGTSGGGTTCCCATCTTTAACAAAYAGTGCAASYTCTGGTTCMTAGTTGAGAATGTTTTCATCCATTTGCTCTCTATCCTTATACTCAATATAGGGGGGGTTGCTTACTATGAGATCCAAACTTTCCGATGGTGCAAATAAATCTGATTTCCCTTTAGCCAAAACGTCCTGTGTGCGAAAGTTAATATTAACCTTGTTCAAGTCTGCGTTCTCCATGGCCAATTTGATGCAATCTTCAGATATATCTACAGCGATAAGCTGAGAATTGGTGAGGTGCTTTTTTAGCGCTATGGAAATGCATCCACTGCCGGTGCCTACATCCAAAATGCGCATGGACTGTTCCCTATGTTGGTTTATGATCCAATCCACCAACTCTTCAGTCTCCGGACGAGGAATAAGTACCCGATTGTCAACTTTAATCCGCACGTTGTGAAAGTCAGTATACCCTAGAATGTACTGAACCGGGGTTTTGTTCTTAAGCTGCTCAACGGCCTCCAGAAATTTCAGGTACTCCACTTTGGGGATTACAGTTTGGGCCTTCAGCACGATATCGGTCTGATTGTAGTTCATGATCCCTTCAAAGAGAGCAAACAGAATTGCATTGCCTTCCCTTTCCTGATAAATCGGAATTAGTTCAGAACGTATATAGTCAACCAGCTGTATAGTATTCTTGTCTTTCGGGTTCATCAGGAAATCTCAAATGGTTCATTTTCTCTAAAAAGACAAAGATAACAAGTAAGATACAAGGCATGGTTCTTTGTAACACGCGTATCAAGTATTGRCACATGACGGATTGTCAATCCTATTCTTAAATCAATATGTTTGCATATAAATGTCTTTAGGTATGCGTATTGTTTTTATGGGAACACCTGAATTTGCMGTGGCATCACTTGATGCCGTGATTGACGCAGGCCATCAGGTTGTCGCTGTGATTACTGCACCCGACAAAGCAGTTGGACGCGGTCAGCGTATAGGAGAATCKGCTGTAAAAACTTATGCAAAAGAACATGGATTAACTTTGCTCCAGCCTGCCAATCTAAAGGATTCTGAATTCCAACGGGAATTGGCTGCTCTTAAGGCGGAACTGCAGATTGTGGTTGCTTTCCGYATGTTACCTGAAGCAGTGTGGGCARTGCCCCCGGGAGGAACGGTCAACCTTCATGCATCTCTACTTCCAGACTACCGTGGTGCTGCTCCAATCAATTGGGCTGTAATCAATGGTGACAGTGAAACGGGATTGACAACCTTTTTTATCGAAAGAGAAATTGATACCGGAAAGGTACTCTTGCAGGAAAAAATTCCAATTCCTCATGATTGGTCGGCTGGACAATTGCACGATGAAATGATGATAAAAGGGGGGGCTCTTCTGGTGAAGACCATTGAGACGATTGAGTCGGGCACTGCTAAAGCTATGGATCAAAGTCATTTGATGGACAGCAGCGCAGAAGTCCGGCAGGCGCCTAAGATCTTCAAAGAAGACTGCAGAATAGATTGGGACTTACCGGTGGCAAGGGTATACAATCATATTCGAGGACTTAACCCCTATCCAACAGCCTGGACTGAGCTGGTATCTCCGGAAGGACAGGTATCTTCGATAAAGTTGTTTCAATGCAGCAAAGACGCAGAAAACATTGGAGGTTCACCGGGATCTGTTATCGTAAACAACCAGCAATGGAAGGTGGCGTGTAGCGAAGGAACATTATCTATAAATGAATTACAGCTGGCGGGCAAGAAGCGCATGTCTGCATCAGATTTTTTACGCGGATTTGAACTCAATAACAAATGGATACTCCGGTAGGTAAATGATAAGGAAAGACTTCGATCCCAATGCCGCATCGTTTAACCCAAACAACCTGTTTGGGCTGCCTCATGGCCCCGAAGATGCTAAATTGGTGGTGATCCCTGTACCCTGGGAAGTAACCATATCTGCAAGGTCTGGTACAGCCAATGGCCCCAAACAGGTGCTTTTGGCTTCACAGCAAGTTGATGTATTTGAGCGTGATAAACCCGGGTTATGGGAAATGGGAATTGCATTTGATGAATTCCCTACTCAGCTTATCACATTACAGGCTGAAGCGTTAAAGTGTATCATGAATTACCGGAGGCTGGCAAAAACAAGTGATGACCTCCAGGGCAATGAAACAGCTGCGGTGTTAATAAAGGCTATTAACCAGTGCTGTGAGCAAGTAAACTACTGGGTGAAAAGAAGGTCCGGCATATGGCTGGATCAGGATAAAATTGTCGCTACACTCGGTGGTGATCACAGTACCTGTTATGGCTTGGTACATGAATTGTCAGAGCGCTATGAGGATATTTCGGTATTGCAAATAGATGCCCATGCGGATTTGAGAAATGCTTATGAAGGACTCACTTATTCGCATGCGAGTATTATGTTCAACCTGATGAATCTTCCCAGTGTTACTTCCTTAACGGCAGTGGGAATCAGGGATCTTTGTCAGGAGGAATTCGATGTTATAGAATCTCGCAAGGAGATTACCTGCCATTATGATCGTCAGATCAGGGATAACATGTATTCGGGCACAGGGTGGTCGAGTATAGTTGACACCATTGTAGAGGGACTTGGGCCAAATGTATACCTGAGCTTTGATGTAGATGGGCTGAATCCCTCATTGTGCCCCAATACGGGAACACCCGTGCCTGGAGGACTGGAATTTGAGGAAGCCCTGTATCTTGTTCAGGCTGTTGTAAAGTCAGGAAAGCAGATCATTGGCTTCGACATCAGTGAATGTGGTGATGATCCCTGGGATGGAAATGTTGGGGCGAGACTGTTGTGGAGGATATTTGGGATTATTAGTTAGCAAACGGCATTGCGGAACAGGATGCAACCCCCTGCTCGCTGCGCTCGCTGTCCCCCTAATTTAGGGGGACAGTTTTATTTGCGAATCAATAAAAAATCAGGTTGCCACCTCTTGTAGAATAATCTTACATCTTATAGTGTGCGTTGAGTAAACGGTCTTACCTCTTAAACACCAAAGTGCCGCCACCCCCGAAGGGATGACAGCACAACCAGTGAAACCGCACTAGTGAAGATCTACTAATCTCTCAAAGTGAACAAACTCCTTTTCTGCTGTCTTTCTCATCACTCTGAGGAAATGAATGCCATGACTGATACCAAAGTCAAGGGCATTAAACTCGTGTGAATATTTTCCCGGTTCCAGATCCGAATCTACTAATAACTTGATACGCTTACCAATCTGATCATATATTTCCATCTTGATATTTGCAGGCTCGTATAAGGTATATTGTATAAATGTACGTTCAAAATAGGGATTGGGAGCTACCTTTAAGCTAAAATAGTTTTGCTCATCTTCCTTACACGGCCCCATATAGTCTCCGTGATCAACATGATTTTTCAAAGCATTTCTTTCAATTTCAATAGTGTGCATCACACCCGGATCACCGGGGGAAAGATGACATATATTGAGCTTTTGTGCCTGCATCGCAAAGGGTAAGAGGATGAGTATGGCAAAAATCGCTCCGAGGAGAAATCTCCTAATTATTGTTTGTCCATCAATCTTCATATTTAGTCCTTTTTACCGGGCGGGGTAATTTTAATTGTGTAATTATACGATTGTCCAGAATAGCGTCTTGCATTTTGATGTAAGCTTTGTCCCTAATTCGATGTAGGTCAAACACCTACATTCCAATCATATGGCACATCTAAAAATATTCATACATTTGTACCCGCCTGCACAAGGGCAGACTCTCAATCAACAAGTATTTTTTGCATATAATGGGTAAAGGAGATAAAAAAACAACAAGAGGCAAACGATTCAAAGGATCGTATGGAGTTTCAAGGCCGAAAAAAAAGAAAGCGGCTTACAAGCCGAAAAAGCCGGTAAAAGCCAGCAAGGTTGAAGCCCCTGTAGAAGTTGCTGAAACAGTAGAAGTTGCTGAAAAAGTAGAGGAAACTCCTGCTAAAAAAGCGACAGCCAAGAAAGCCAAGCCCAAAAAAGCTACACCTAAGAAAGCTGCTGCCAAGAAGAAGGTTRCMAAATAGTCTTCAATTCAATCTTATCCCATTGCCCATACCAGCATYACCTCTGCACAGAGCATAAGCAGTGCATATGAGAATGTCAATTGGGTGAAAGATCGTTTCTTAAGGCAATTGATCAAAGGAGAATAGTAGCCACTCATAAAGAATATTTCCTTTTGCCTGGCAAAAGCCCGAACCAGTGAAATAATCAGATGGTTGATAACATAGAGTATGGTGAAACCTATAAACATGTTGTCTTTAAGCCTATAAAAATTTGACCCTGTGAACGCGATGAATGGGTATCATCACGCCCTTTTTTAACACAACCATCTTTTCAGTTACTGCCCAAATAGTTGTTTCTACCAGTCGCTGCATTTTGTTGTCCTCAAAAATGAGCTTTACCTTGAATCGATCCAGGTTACCCAGGTTCGATGCGTAGTAGAGGTCGATGGTTCTGGCAATGTTATCTTCGCAGCTAAGAAGCACATCCTCCTGAGGAAAGTGCAGTTGTGATACTTGTTCTTTTTGGATGATTTTGGGTATGGGTAACGCTGATTGCATATGCAGTGATTTGGTTAAACAAATAACTATTTCTCAACCGAACAGTCTATTCCTGAGCGATTTTCCTTGTCATTGATGGCGGATTGACTAAAGGCTGAGGTACTCATCAGACCAGATATAATCAGTATGAGTACTTTGGTGTATACTCTCATAGTTCTATTGTTGGGCGGGTGAACAATATTGGGTTTATTRAAATTTACGTGGGATCTCAAAAAACGATTGCAAACTATATAAGTGAAACACTGTGTTGTTTGTAGGACAAATCACTACAACATCGAAATTTGCTGCCCCTGGATTTACGTTGTTCAAGTCAAATCACAGGAGGCACCTAATATCCTGGATCAGGACCCGGTGTTTCCAAAGGCCTGGTATATAGGGGTCTCTGAATAATTTAAAAACTACCGATTGCTGACTGACCTGGAAAGAAAACGCCTGTATAAAAACAARCGGTGCATYGGGTTRTAAACCACATATATTGAAGGAGTATTCTCAYTATAGGAAGCCTTGCCGGATTTTTCTAACGTAAGATCAAAGTCGAACAGGTAAGTGGCGGTTGGCTCAACTCCCATTGTAGAAAATGCAAGCAACTTTGTCTGGTACCCGTCCTTAGACACATAGATCAGATACCTTGTCTCTAACTTGAACTGGAGATCAATTTTGCCAGATTTACTTTTGTAGATTCTATGTGAATCATCCATAAGATCTAAACATTCTACAGTTATTCGCCTGGCACGGCGGGTATAGCTGAGTTTGTGGCCCTTTACGTAGGCTTTACACTCCAGCCCCACATTGCCAGGTGCTTTATACAGGGTGGGCAATTCAATTGGGCTTAAGAGGCTGTCGGTTTTGGCCATCACTTTGCCAGATAGCAATAACCCAAAGATGGCTATATAAACCAAAATGATGATTAGCTGAACAATCCTTCCGTGTATTTGCTGCATTATTCTCATAACAACCGTTTATTCCTTGGCTTACTATAGTATACGGCTAACCTGCTTTACAGGTTATCAGTATGTATGAGGATGTTGCGTAATCGCGTGTAGGAAAAGGGCACTTGCCCTTGTAGGACCACCACCTATGCAATTCAATTACCTAACTGATTGGACTAACGCTTCAGCAGGTCATACTCTATCACGTAGTGAATGAGATCTGCATTGTTCTTCAGGCTTGTTTTTAGCAGAATCCTGGTACGAWAGGTACTGATGGTTTTGGGGCTGAGGAAGAGTTTCTCGGCTATTTGGGACACAGAAAGACCCGCCCCGATTTGCTTCAAAACCTCAAACTCCCTGTCAGAYAGTTGCTCATGAGGCAATTTATCTTTGTTCGCATCATCAAGTTCAGAGACTAATTTATGCGCCAGATTTGGACTGATGAACTTCTCCCCCTTGAGTAATTTATCAATCGCAGAAAGTAACATTTCRGGAGCTGAGTCCTTTGTCAGATAACCCGATGCGCCCGCTTTCAGCGATCTAATGGCATATTGATCTTCCGGATAAACACTCAGCATCAGAACGGGCAGCTTCGGATGTGTTACCCTTATTTCCTTAAGGGTTTCCAGGCCATTTCTGCCCGGCATGGAAATATCCAGGATGGCAATATGAATATCCAAAGAGTTTATCTTTTTGATCAGTTCCTGCCCATTGGTGGCCTCAATAACATGTATGTTCGGCCTTGCCGCCAGAATTTCTTTCAGGCCCGCCCTAATGAGTGCGTGGTCATCTGCTATAGCTATCCGTATCATATGTTAGTTTTAGTTGGAATAATTACAGTAACTGTGGTACCGACACCCCTCTTTCCCTCTATTTCAAAAGTTCCACCCAATCCTCTTGCCCGTTCCTGAATTCCAACAAGGCCAAAGGAGGACGCCGACTTCCGTTTTCCTTTGGCAATACCCTTGCCATCATCAGTCACAGTCAAAACTATGTCTTTTGTGTTTCTTATCAAACTTACCTTCACATTTCTTGCCCTGGAATGTCTGATAATATTTGTGAATGCTTCCTGAACAATTCGATACAATGTAGTGGCCACCTCAGGTTCTGTAACAAGTTCCTCTTCAGAACCCAATTCCAGCTTACAACCGAGGTTAGTTCTCTCCTTAAAGTCACCCGCCAACCACTCGATAGCAGCATTGAGCCCAATATCATCCAATACTACTGGCCTCAAGTTGGCGGATATTCTGCGCATGGCATCAATTGTGGCGTCAACTTTAGAGATCATCGATTTGGTCTTTTTCTTGAGCGGCTTGAATTCCTTATTGGATGGAATCTGCTCTTTAAGCTGCTTATCCAGCATCGATATATCAAATTTCAGGGCCGTAAGTATTTGCCCAAGGCCGTCGTGCAGATCCCGCGCAATGCGTTTGCTTTCATCTTCTCTAATACTGTGTAAATGCGCAGATAGTTGTCGCAATTGTTCATGTGAGTTCTTAAGTTCCTCCTCTGCCCTTTTTCGAGAACTAACATCACGAACGTGTAGCAAAAGCACTTTGCTGCCCCCATAATCTATCTGACTCACATTGATCTCAACAGGAATGATCTTTCCATTGCGCCCCAGACTATTACTCTCCAGAGATACCAGCCCCTCCTCAAAGAAATTTGAGAAATTTGTTCTTATGTCCCCCCTTAATTCCTCAGGAATCAAATTCATAAAGCTTTTTCCAACAATTTCCGAATAAGACAGTCCGTGCATTTTACTCGCTGCAGGATTGGCGTCCAGGACCACACCCTCATGGGATTCAACGAAAATGGCGTCAGGAGAACCTTCAAACAAATCCCTGAACCGTTTCTCACTTAATCGCATTGCTTCATCCGCTTGTATTTGCTCTATCACCCGGGCTATTTGTCCTGATACGAACACCAAAAGCTCAAGGTCTTCACGCGAATACATGTCAGGATCCGTATAACTCTGAACAACAACCACCCCTATTACACCTTCAGAAGTAATGAGCGGCGAACCCAGCCAAATGGGCGAATGTGTACCTATCATCTGGGCTTTCCCCTTTTTTTCGAGCTTCTCCCTCATATCTTCATCCACAAACAATGCTTCTCCCGTCTTTCGCACATAATCCGTAAGGCTTTGCTTAAGGGTCATCTGCTCAAATTCATTGATCTTATCAAATTCATCCGTGTAATATGGAAAGGAATAGGTATCTGTAGACTCATTGTACAAGGCCACATAAAAATTCTCCACATTTATAAGCTGAGACAGTTCCTTGTGTAGTGTTTTAAGCAGTGTTTTGATATCTTTAGAACTGGTGGCCGCCTGAGCAATCTTCAATWATGTTTCCTGAATTTTCTGTTGCCGCCTTTGATCAGTTATGTCCCTGATGAYTCCCTGATAGGCTATTACTTTTCCCCCCTCATTTTTCAATGCTGAAGAGGTCAGCATGCATACAACTTCCTCACCKGTTTTTCTCTTCAATACCACCTCATATTCCTTTACAAAACCATGCTTCTTGATTTCAAGCTGAAACTTCTTGCGCTCGCTTGGGTTGGCATAATGATCTGAAGTATTTAGTTGAGCGAATTCCTTTTGATCCTCAAATCCCATTATCTCAACCGCTGCCTGATTCACATCAAGGATCCTGCCTTCCACAGTAGATATATAAATACCATCGCTATTGTTTTCAAAGAGATCGCGAAACCGCGTTTCATCCAGGTTGATGAGTTCGCAAGGAAGTTTTTTAGAAGTTGTCATGTAGTGTTCGCGGCTCAAATTTAATCATGTAAACATACAAGAGTACGAAAAAGAGGACATAGCAGTTCATCTATTGCGTAGGACATACACCTAATCGGCATAGTGTATAAATCGCATGAACCTGCATTTTAGTCCCTATCTTCCAAACAATAGCGCAATTTCCGCTGAACTCAGCGCTTCCGTAGAATCTTGCAAGTTCACCATCAGGGCATATACGTTGGTACAAAGAACCAAGCCGCCTTGCCCGACTTTTACAGTAGGTTGATGCTTTTATTCAATTCCTTTTTGAAGGTTCGTCCAACGGGTATTCGCTCCTCCCCAATACAGATTTCATCATCCGAGATTGAGTCTATCTTGTCCTTTCTTACAATATAGGAACGGTGTACGCGGATGAACTGATCAGCAGGCAGTTTATCCTGTAGTGATTTCATCGTAAAATGAACAATATACTTGTCTTTGAGGGTATTGATTGTCATGTAGTTTTCCAGGGCTTCAATCCACAATATATCAGATTCGTTCAATTTGACCAGGGAGCCGGAAACTTTGACATAAAAGCTGCCGCCATCAGTGTTCGCTCCGGATGAGAGMGTGAAAAGATCATGGGCCCTTTGAATCGCTTTTGAAAATCGGGCAAACTCAATTGGCTTCACTAAATAATCTGTCACATTGTATTCAAAGGCTTTTGCTGCAAACTCCTTGTGCCCGGTTATCAATATGACCAAGGGTTTTCTCTCTAAATTGCTAAGCAGATCAAATCCAGATATTTCAGGCATCTGGATATCCAATAACATCAAATCAACCCGCTCCTTGTTTAATACATTGATCGCTTTAACAGCGGTTGAACACTCTGTAACCAATTGCAATATGTCCGTTTTAGCAACGAGGTCCCTCAGCACTTGCCGGCTGAGCGGATCGTCATCAACAATGATACAGTTCATTTATCTGCGAATAACCAGTGGTTAGCTCTCTTCGGCTCTTGGACCTACGCTCAGGGCAAACCACTATTCAGTTTCTACAAATATACGAATGTGACCAATTAAGGTCTTCAACACACAATGATCACAATAGCCACAGTCATGCGCACATTTGGCTGGGTTCGCCACCCAGAAGATGTCAATAGCACTATTACAAGAGCAACACGTGATTCTTTAAAAGTGTATTGAGAAGGACTTACACCGTATTTTCAAGACGCTTTTTCTCTTCCAGCAACTCAACTTCGACAAGTTCAAAAATATTTTCAACTAAGCTAATCTGATTTTGCAGCGATTTTTTATCAGGATTTTTAACTGCTGCAGCGACTTCCATATCAGTAGCCAGGGCTTGAAGTTTTGCAACACCCATATAACCAGATCCAGCTTTCATCTTATGAGCGGCTCTTTCTAACTCTTCCCAGTTTTTTTCTTCAGCCGCCGTGATGAGTTGGATAATTTCCTTTGAGGTCAAATCAATATACATATCAATATAACTGATTATTCTATCAGGTTTACCTCCGGTWATCCCCTCAATGGCACTAAGATCAAAAGTCTTTTTTTTCATCAGTAAACCTTGTATTACAGGACTCTATTGATACACGCAAGTAACTCGCTCTCCACTACAGGTTTGGACACATAACCAGCCAACCCAATCTCCGATATTTTTTCTACAGCTGCCGTATTATCTACACCTGTAACAACAACTACTGGTATCCCCACTGTTTTATCATTGGCTCTTAGCTGTTCTACCGCCTCATAACCAGAGAAACCAGGCATATTCCAATCCATGAGAACCAGATCAGGCTGAAATCGCTCGGCCAGTTCACAACCCATTTTACCGCCGGTGGCACTCATCACAGTAAACAAACCACCTTTCATCAGCATATCAGCGATAATTTGTCGGTTGAAACTATCGTCATCCACAACGAGAATACTCTTTTTATCCACAGGTCAACTTCTAATTATAAATTGATAGGAACTACGAATATACAGGACCCAGACCTAAAAGGGTAATGTGTATCGCAATAAAATACACCTGCGGGTAAAAATTCATCTTCCAGGAAGGTCCCATTGAACTGCCCTGCCCCTGCCGTTTCGGCACCTAAGATATTGAATGGTTCAACGATTAGCGTAAGCACAATCAAAGGAAGTGGAAAAAACCCTCAACAGAATTCCCACAATCAAACCAGGACACCAATGACCAGTATATCATCTATCTGTTGACGTTCACCCATCCATTTTGTAATGACATTATCCAGGATTTGTTTCCTGTCCTCAGGATCCTTGTCCTGCATTTCRATCAGGMGTTTCCTGAATTTTTTTGCCATATACTTTCTRTCTCGTGGCCCGCCAATCTGGTCGCAATACCCATCCGAAAATACGTAAACGCTGTCTCCGGTTTGCAGATCAACATGGTGTTTCGTAAAGTCAAAGTCGATGGGTGTTTGGCCCCCTATTGAAGCTTTATCGCTTTTTATCTCTGTCAACTGTCCGTCTCTTACATGATAAAGCGGGTTCCTTGCTCCGGAAAATTCAACCCTGCGGGCGTCTTCATCAAAGATACACAGCGCGATATCCATTCCATCCTGCACCTGGTTCACAGATCCGGATGATTCATCGCTTGTGGCTTCCAGCGTGTTATCAGGCTCCTGTGTTGTATTGGCCATCGCAAAAACCTTTATTATGCCAGCGTTGAGCATAGAGAGTACCTTCGCCGGATCAACGATCCCTTTCTCAATAACTATCTGATTGAGCAGGTCATTGCCCACCATCGAAACGAAGGCACCGGGTACACCATGACCCGTGCAATCACATGCCGCCAAAATGATCTTGCTTCCCTTCCTGGCGAACCAATAGAAGTCTCCACTTACTATATCTTTAGGCTTGAATAAAACAAATGAACCGGGCRGGGCACTGCGTATTTCTTTGTCAGGTGGTAATATCGCGGCCTGAATGTCACGAGCGTAACGAATGCTGTCGGTAATATCCTTCTTCTGTTGCTCAATCTCCAGTTTCTGCTCTACAATCTCCTTATGATACCGCCTTGTTCTCAACACGGATTTCACCCTGACCAGGAGTTCCAGCTCCTTAATGGGTTTCGTGATATAATCAACTGCGCCGGCCTCRAAAGCCTCYTGCAGTTTCTCATCAGAGGTGACSGCGGTAACCATTAARACTGGAATATCCYTGGTYGYATCCTTCCTTTTTAATTTTTTCACCACCTCTACACCGGAAATTCCKGGCATTTGCCAATCCATCACGATGGCATCCGGCAGGGATTCAGTGGCAAGTCGCTCCGCCTCATCACCATTGGAAGCAGACAATAGCCTGAACGCCACTGCTCCCTCWGAGTTATCARCYTGATCCAAAACATCGATTATCACCTGACGGCTAAATGGATCATCATCTACCACCAGGATAAGGGGTTSGTGGTCTTCTGTTATTGGTTTAGGTAGGTTCATTCTGAAAATTGYGTCCGGTATTTATCCGGATAGTGCGAATGTACGAACTACGAAATAGTTTCTRATANCTTCCAGGCATTCAAAGGAATTGTGACTTAGCYGTCACCRGRAATGGAACTRAAYARMYAAGGCTGTTAAGGAAGGAAGGTTTACCRAAGRGTCGTTTGGCCATTCWMAATTTTRGYCTGYATAAATCAAATTGCACATTTGGATAGAATGAATCCGGYTTGTTTGGAACTGCTTTACATWGRGYTCCTATTTTACCATGTTCAGAAGTTCCATCCACCTCTTCTCGTTGCAGTTATACATRGCCAATTCCATTTCCTCTTTCCACTGCGACAGGCACTCAATCTTATCCTCCACCATTCCYGTYAATGTGCTACTTACCTCACTGGTATGGTAGACTGACAGTTCCTCAAATTGTTGGACATATGGTGTAAARTACTCCTTATCCTKAATACTGAATACCAGCTGTAGTTTTTCTGCTGCTGTTCCGGATATTTGCTCTTTCTCCRGGGRGAGCTCTTCGTGATTTTCTTCTTGAGGCARAGATTCCCGCTTCAGCACTTTTGCCGGATCTCCTGATGACAGGGAGAAATAGAAAGTACTTCCTTTGCCYTKTTCTGAATCTACATCTATTGTCCCACCGTGMGCTTCGATGGCSAGTTTACAGAACGTGAGGCCAATTCCGGTCGAGGTAGTRCTGCCCARATCTCTTGACTCRGCTTGGGAAAACCGCTCAAATACRGAGGYTAGCTTCTCCTTRGGAATTCCTTCTCCYGTATCAGTAACCTCAATTAAGASCATTTTMGGATCATCTGAGACTGGTTTGRCAGTTAACGTTATCTTACCACCGGAAGGAGTGAATTTCACTGCATTTGTCAATAAGTTCATTACRACCCTGSTCACCACATCAAAGTCAAATTCRGCGACAACCTYATTTCCCAGATCATTGTTGATCTCAACACCTTTCTCAACCGCTGATGCGGCCACTTGCTCAATSSCCTCGTTAAACAAATCAACAATCAGGTGGTGTTCCAATTTCAACTTCATTTCAGCCTCCTCAAATTTCTGGATATCGAGAATATTCATCACCAGGTTCAACATTTTCTTTCCGGAGTGGTATATATTGCCCATCAACCGCTTGGTCGGCTTATATGTTGAAAAACTGAGAATGGCATTCAGTGGRTTCTTYAAATCGTGYACAACCATGCCCATCATCGAATCCTTGAAAGCCTCCAGCTCYTTCAATTTGCCATAWGCCTGATTGAGATTYCCATGGGTGATCTCCAATTCCACTTTTTGTTTTTCCACCAATATCTTCTCTGCCCGAAGTTGCCTGGTTCTCAACTTTACTTGCTTTTTAAGGAGTTTTCTGGCTCTTTGTAAACTTCTCAACCTTATCAATACGACCATATATATTGCAGCCACCCCAAGCAAGCTACACGTCAGATAGAACCACCATGTTCGCCAAAAGGGAGGTATAACGGTGAAACTGTAAGTAACAGGTGTACTGTTCCATATTCCATCATTGTTCCTCGCCTTTACCATGAAGGTGTATTTACCCGGTGGCAAATTSGGATATTTCGCAAAATTCTCTTTAACAGGTGGTGACCARTCCACATCCAATCCCTYYAGCATATATTGATACCTGACCTTCTCRGGAATTTTCAGGCTAATACCCGCGAAATCAAAAGTTACGTGGTTCTTATTATAGGCTAGCATAAGGTCCTGAGGTAAGTTCTTCCAACGATCAAATCCCATATAAGTCACGCCTTCAAGCTCTTGCCCACTGGCMTCCGGTAGGTYCCCGCCATTCTGCCTTTCYGCCCCATCAYCAGAGTTTRCYGATATATCCTGTGGTGACCAATTCACTTCATCAAAAAACAAGCGGAGGGCTCTGATATGGGTAAGCGGTGCAAGGTCATTCAATTCTTCAGTTCCAGCATTGAATCTGCTCACCATATTGGCTGTGCCGAACCAAATATTGCCCCGGCTGTCCTTACATATTGCATTTTGATTGCATTCAACCCCRATAAACCCCTCCAGYTTACCATACGGTTTTATATGAAAGCCCCGAATCCCGTCAACACTTTGCTGCCTCATATTCCCGGTAATCTCATCSGAATCAAATACAATCTTGTTAATTCCCGTGTTGGTACCTGCCCATATATTTCCTTCATCGTCAAAAACCATGGAAACTACACCATCATCATTCAAACCTTCTCCGGTCGTAATATACTCCCATTGTTCGTCTGAGCCGRCCTTGCCCTYGTTATYGAYAAGGATGCTGATCCCACCACCATAGGTTGCAAACCACATATTTTGATATGYATCTTCCATTATCGCGAGAACGTAATTATTTCCCAGGCCCTCATTTTCTGTTATGTTGTGAATCGTGTATTCATTCTTGCTACCATAATCAGGCACCAGTTTGGATATGCCACCTGCCCAGGTACCCAGCCACATATTGCCGCGACTGTCTTCAGTAATGGACCAGATGATTTTACTGTTCAAGCCATCATCCACGGTTATATGGTAAATTTTGGAAGGATCAACCGTCCACTCACCRCCTGATAGAACTACATCATTTACATCAAAATAAATTACTCCCTCGTCATCCGTSCCTATCCACATCATACCYGACCGGGTTTGACTAATTGYCARTACSGGCCTCGAATTGAGTATCGGTAAATTCAAACGTATRAATTCATCTGCYYCATTTGAACTGGCATCACTTTTTTCATAGATACATATTCCCTGATAGGTTCCAGCCCATATCCTTCCCACATTATCTTCAAATAACGTGACCACATTGTCATCATTTAACCCGTTTTGCRCAGTATAATGGTCGAGCTTCAAGTCCTCCGAARGATCATTATCCCCATACCTTATCACACTGACACCGCCTTCGTAGGTACCAAGCCAGATGTTGTGATCCCTATCTTCCAGAATGGAAAACGCAATATTGCTGTTCAGCCCATCTCCGGTACTGTAATGGGTGAATGTTTCACCGGTAAACTGGAATAAACCGCCTCCCTCAGTGCCCAGCCATACATTGCCCGACCTATCCTGTACAATGCACCAGATGATGTCATTGTTCAGGCCTTCTKCGGCACCATATGTTTTATAACGCGGAGATGTTTCCAAAGAGTTAGCCAAAACCCKGCACACTCCTCCMCCGTATGTGCCTACCCACATATACCCTTTTTCATCCTCGTATAATGAKGTGATGCTGTTGYTGCAGAGCCCCCCCTCTGCGGTGGTCATATAATTCCACGTAAATCTATTGACGTCAAATCCCCCTTCTCCGTCTCCCCAACTCTCCTTCATTAAMACACTCAGCCCACCACCAAAWGTGCCGAACCAAATATTGCCGTTGTGATCTTCACACATTGCATTGACCGCCCCATTCCYAAGGCCATTTTCAGCAATAAAATTGAGGGTATAGGTGATCTCAACGGATCTGTTGCTATCGGCAACATCATAAGAAATCCAGCTGACGCCAGCAGAGGTTCCTACCCATAGATCACCATCATTATCCACAATCATTGAGATCACACTATCACTGACCAAGCCTTCTTGCGCACCATAATGACTGATAGAGAAATGTTGCTTTCCAGACGCCATATRAGATTGAACTGCGTAKACRCCWCCACCATGCGTYCCGATCCACATCTCCCCGTTATTTCCYTTTATTATAGAGAAGACATGSCCATTACCCAGCCCTTCCTCACTATCAATGGTGGTRAAATTCCGTCCGTYAAAAACGGAGATACCTCCACCGTCTGTTCCCARCCATATGTTTCCAAAATCGTCTTCGGCTATAGCATATACCACATTGTTGGACAARCCATCCTTRGTGGTATARGRKGTAAAGGAAATGCCATCGTACCGATTGACACCGCCGCCATAAGTCCCTATCCACAAATACCCCCTGCTGTCCTGGTAAACCGCATTGACCTGTGATTGTGAGAGGCCATCCGCAATCGTATATGGAGTAAAATATTTCTGCGAGAAAGCGAATTGCCAACTGAGCAAAAAATGAAGAGAAGAGAGGAGAACAACTTTATACAATATCCTCAGATGCATGTATAAAATATCCATATAAAATGTATTGGAGAACGTAAAAATAAAATTTTTAGCGGGTAATGATGGCCTGGTATCTAAATACCGAAGGGAAAGGGCGCGCAAAATGGATGGAAAATGGATGGAAAATGTAAACGGCGGCTATTGGATGACTATCTTTCTTTTGTAGAGCCGATTCTCACTTGAGCCTACCACCAAATACACTCCAGGAGTGAGTTTCTCTGAAGGATCTATGNCGAATTCAAAGGTGTCATTTTCAAGCAGAACTACCTTGGAGTAATGTATACGTCCCAACATGTCATTAACAACAATGAGCACTTCCTTTCCCATGTCGCCATTAAGAGTAACATTCACTTTTCCCTGTGATGGGTTCGGCAGGATGATCATATCAAGATCATACACCGGCACTTTTGTATTTTGCTCTATCTCTATCAACGTGAGCGGGCTCTCCTCCGGTTCTTCAGCGTCCTCATTAGAGGAGAAGTTATCATAACCTCCCGAGGTCTTCAAGCTACCGTGATTACATCCAAAAGTAAAGCATCCRAAGGAGGTYAAGGTATCAGAAGTAACYGAGCCCATTTGAGGKGTRCCAGAAATTGAATTTGCACCCACAGCCGACCATAGCGTGCTGTCATAYCTGGCWACTTCCAGCGCTGGCATGATATCCATCGGACCACAGCCATTGTTGCTCCAGAACAGGGTCAGATCTGCCACAGCGGTACCGGTGATTCTCTCCAACTCCCAGTATTGCATCTGACAAACATGTGTCAGCCCTGATCCAGTGGAGTTGGAATTAAGATGTGGTTGGTCAAAATACTCAACATAGAATTCAGTGGCATCTGTGGACTGGGTGTTGAGCACCGCTTTTTTATGATTGCCGTTTTTCCCGGTATTGATCACGATGGTYCTTACGGTATCAGGATCAATCTCAATTTTAATCCGTCCATTCACGTGGCTCCCATCAGAACCGCCAAGGGTCGTAGCTTTCGGTTTAAGCGTTATATAGTTCGTAGTATCTGTATAGAGCACACCTTTGGTCAAAACAAACTTATCTAAAACGCTTATTCCAGATGACAATACTACACCTTTGCTCTTCTTGTTGTTCTTGTTGTTCTTCTTCTTTTGCGTCTTATCCAGCTCAAGGGCATGAAAAATTGTTGCATTTGTACCACTAACTGTCTGTTCATCTTTACCGGCAAARATCACCGCTCCATTCCTTTGAACAAACGTCCCGCTATTTATCCAGTCACCTTTGATCTTAAYCTYGTGGTTAGCTGAGGATACGTCGAGGRTACCCAGTATTGTYAAATCTCCCTTRATMCYGATATCACCACTTAACTCAGTGGTMCCGGCACTGATGACCAAATGATAGTATTTATTGAACTCAGCCGGAAGTACATTATTTCCAGTTAACATAACCGTTCCCTTTCCGGATTCCAATTCACTGTCGGAACTGAGCACTGTAATAGATGAGGTTACCAGGGTTCCGCCATCATCCATATCTATTTCTCCGTCATAACTGGAGGTTCCCACAGTTACACCATCTACCGAATAAACAGTTAATATTGAGTTCTTTTTAAATTCAACGGTGCCATCTCCGGTATAGGATCCTGACTCATAACCGATATACAGTGCTGCACATTCCGCATTGTTAACATCAATGGTCAACTCTCCGTCGTCGTATACATATATTACGTCAACCGAAGTTGGCTGGGGAGAGAGGTCACTCCAATCCACATTATCATCTATATAATAGTTACCGGCCAGGGCCACTGATGATACAGTAACAAACGAAGCAAGCGAGCACAATACTGGTACAAGTTGCTTACACATGTTTCTGAAAATTGATATGTTTGTGATTACGATCATTGCTTGTTTCCGTTTCCGTGCTTTCACTTCTTCTTACGTAGCTACCTCCCTATCGGTTACCTGTAATTGATAAACGACATCAATCCTTTGATAAACGGTTGTGAGGTATTGACATGTGTGATATGGTACTTTCATTGCGATAGGTAATAGTGTACAGCTCCTCTATAAACTTGTACCCACAATATCCGCAATTCGTTCTAAATACACGGTAGGATGCMGCCCTTCCTTTTTGTAGGTGTTTGTCCTACAAGCCCRTTACCGGTACWGATTATCAGTTRATTGKATAKATTTTCTGATTACAGGAAACTTGTCGGGCAATTGTAAGGAGATATAAAAACAGCTGTAATTGGTGCTTTATGCTGGTTTTGTTACCATCCAGTGTAGCCTTGAGAAACGGACCGAAGACATGGTGCAGAAACTTGTCCTATTATACTGTTGCGATGCGATGGACTGATACAAGCCTAAAGTCTCCAGACTAGCCCTTTGGCTAATAAAAATAATTTACGAGTGAAACAGTGGGAGAATGAAGGGCTGTTCTAGTTCCAGTTTTCTATCTATCAATGAGAACAAAAGCATCATCTGAATCGTCATATGCAATATGCGTCACGGGGTACTCCTCTGTATAGCCATATGCTTCCCCTTCTTTTTTGAGTATTACCTCTGCAAAGAAAGAATATTTTGAATCCGGATCAGCGCCAGCGGTAGAGAACTTAAAATACTTTGTTTCGTAGCCTTGTTTTGATATGTAAATATCATAACTTTCATTTAATTCCAACTTTTCTTTAAACACACCATGCCTTTCGGTAACATCGATGGATTTTTGTTCTACCCCCCTGCTACTCATAATTATATGAATGCTAACATTCTCAACATACACGAGCTTAAGTGAGTCAAACCCTGCAGTGAATACCTTGCCCTTAAAAATGATGTTCCCAGTAGTCCTATTCCTCTGTGCATTTGCACTGGAACAAAGTAACACCATTAGAAAAATGCCCACATATAACCTCATTCTCACCAATAACCTCATCATTTTTTCTATGCTGGTACTGACAGGATGAATTCCCCCTAATCGGCTTTTCTGGAGATTATTCCCTTTCCGGTCAATGTATTGCCCGGCGAGATTTGTTGATGGTGCATCGTTAACCTCCTCAATTTCAAAKATATGAATTATTTCCATGATTRCCCWSCCNTTTATGSATTTMGSAAGGGYATTMTACGWCGAACCRGAAGAAAGGTTCYGGTTGTGRTATTTSTCAGGGTGTAAKATTCTCTTYYTTGCAATGCGAACATCAGCCTATACCYTATGGACCACTTCCTATSAGSAAYAAGGCTGTAAWTGTAARGNATCCACCAGAGAAGRGAYCGMTCATTMMRGAGSTYAYYAGACYGTTATGAGATGATGGCCWGATGGNANACAAGTGAATACTTATCTAATGACYAACTTCTTACTGTACAACTTGTTATTGCTGGATCCWACAATCATATACAYMCCAGGGGAAAGTCTGCCGTTGGGGTCAAWGGCCAATGTATACCCACTGTTTTCAATAATCACGATTTTTGAATAGTGCTCACTGCCAAGCATATCCAACACAACTACGAGTACTTCATCACCTTCTTTCCCTTCAACATCGACCCAGAATTTTCCCTCTGTAGGATTCGGATACACGACGATGGCCATTTCTGCTTCTGGTTCATAGGTAACAGCTACAATTTTGTCAATGAATGTCTCGGAATGCCCATCAATATCAGTTTGCTTCAAGCGATAATAGGAGGTCCCATACAATGGATTGGCATCAATAATCGAGTAATCCAGCAATGAGCTGGTTGTCCCAGCTCCATAACCCTGMACATAAGTCAGGAATTCAAAGTCCAGCCCGTCCTGGCTGCGCTCAACGGTGAAAAAGTCGTTGTTGCTCTCGGAAAGCGTGACCCATTCAACCCTAACAACATCTATTATCAATTCGGCTTCAAATAACAACAGGCTTATGGGCAATGGGTTTGTAGTTGGGCTCTTGGTTTTGGAGGCAAAGGTAAAAGGACTGTAGTCAGCCACCAGACCAGAAGTTACATCGCCCGCAGCCCCGCCAGTGATCGCTGTATTTCCAACATCYTCCCAATCGGCTCCGTTGTAGTGCGCAACTACCAAGTCAGTTGTAAAAGCGTCGATACCACTTCTTGTTGAGCTCTCCCAATACAATGTTGCCGAGATATCATCATCATTTACGGCCTGATCCAATGTCCAGTATTCCATCTGGCTGATGTAGGAAACTGAAGGTAATGTTGTAGTATCAGTGTAACCTGCATCAAAGTATTGTGCCGTATATTCCGTAGTGACAATAGATGGATTTGAGATGCCTATTCTCGCCCAAACTGTTCCATTACCGACTGGGAATATAAATGCATCATTGCCCACTTTTCTAATCGGGCCATCAACATAGCTATCTGCGTCACCGCCATTGGAAGTTGCATCATCCGAAACCGTCAATAGATTAACGGCTGTTGTAATAACTATACCTTGCGTCAGAGTAAGCAAACCACCCGTGACAATTGTAACCGGATCATTTAATGTTACAATGCCTGCGCTCTTGTTGATTGTCAGGTTATAAAAAGTTTCTCCMGCSGTATTGGTAATGGTTTGCGCAATGGAACCRTTAAATRCWACCGTRCCGCTGTTGTGGTTAAAGGTWCCACTGTTGATCCAGTCKSCYGCYACSCCAACSGTACCTCCMGCWGGGCYTGTTAAYGTACTSGAGGTGGTAAGATGGTAAAARTTGAAGGCGCCCGCACCGGCYAAAGTAGTAGTACCATTAAAGTTCACCCTCCCGCTATTATGCGTAAAGGTACCACCATTGTTCACAAAGTTACCACTAACAGACATGGTGGCAACACCACCCGGAGCGGTAAAAGTACCTGAAGTTAATGTAAAGTTTCCATCGACAGTAATTCCTGTAGGTGGTCCAGGAGCAAAAGTAACCGCTCCACCAGCTTTATTCACAGTCAAGTTATTAAAGGCTTGTGTATTTTTTACTACCTGACCGATCGTTCCATCAAGAATTACCGTTCCC
>NVRW01000090.1 GCA_002400975.1 Flavobacteriales bacterium
TTGGTTCTTGATTGTTGGTTCTTGGTTCTTGGTTCTTGATTGTTGGTTCTTGATTGTTGGTTCTTGATTGTTGGTWCTTGGTTCTTGATTGTTGGTTAATGGTTGAGAACTTTCCAGATGCTAAAGATAGCGATCCTTTTTAAATCAAGTCCAAATATTTTGGCTTYGACGGAAACTATTCCTTCCTCTTCGTCTCGGCAATGATCACCCCAAAGTTTCCRTCYATTTGKGTCCATTTTTTTGAAGGAAGGTATGTTCTTGATACAAAACCATCGAGATATAAGGCGTTTTTGCAYCCCTTGCTTTTGAAGTAAGATGCAAAGTCGTAGAAGTTGATTGTCTTTTTTGACATGGCAAACAACAAACTACCATCGGGTAGTACACCCACTCCATTTCTGATRTGCAGGTTCGTCGAGCCGTTGATCAATCGAGGGTGAATCTTTCCATCAATGAGCAATAATGGCCCTGAYTGCGTAGCGTATTTTACCTTACGGGCACTTTGGTAAACSGTTGTTTTACAGATTACAGGTAGGTTTTCTTCGTTAATATAGAACACACCATTAGGCTGAAGATAAAAATTYCCATATCCCTCCTCTGTCKCATCCAGTTTTGATAAGAGCTCGCTRTTTTCAACGTAYAGYCCCTGAGGAGAATAGTCTTTATTGAACATACCCCCATTCATTGCAAATACCAATTCTTCATTTCGTTTGCTCAARTCATCTCTCARCGTGGSGAAGTTCCCGTAAATGCKGCCTTTGTCATTTCTCCAATAGAATCTGAGCGTTTGARTTTTTAGATTGACGGTATGRCTRACAAACCGARGATCGTCCTGGTTGATTTCATGCTCGTCAGCTACCAGTAAAATGGTAAAACCTGCGGACAATATAACYGATAGGGCAAATGCTAAATTCTTCAATATGTCACTTTTCTGTYACTRTTAACGTATATATCAATAAAGTGTATTGGTACCCATTTAATYTATATCSGGAAGGCGTTAAGAATATTGTGAGGATGCAGGGCACAAGCGCAATTTGGATTCAAGGTATAGTAATTATTAGCAACGAGTGAAGCAAAAAATMKCATGATRCAAATTCCAAGGGTCATAATAATTGTCCCTATTTTTGTGTTATGTTAAGAACAAGCATTGGCCGACTTCGAATTACAGGRTACCTGGAGGGAATTAGCTTTCTGGGTTTGCTGGGTATCGCCATGCCATTGAAATATGTCTACGGYATGCCAGAAGCCACTCAGGTGGTCGGGATGGTACACGGCATTTTCTTCATTCTTTATGTGATCTTTCTGTTAGAGGTCAGATCGGAKTTTAGATGGAATCTCAAGACGGCAATATTGTCTTTTATAGCCGCGTTTTTACCRTTCGGCACCTTTATCGCCGATGTGAGAATATTTAAACATTACAGTGGAAAAYAAGATCAARCGYAAAAAAGTYTACCTGATTSCTGGATTGGGAGCGGATACCCGGCTCTTCAAGTACCAGTTGGAGCTGGACTATGATTACCATAAGTTGGAGTGGATCCCTCCCGTGAAGGGCGAGTCAATTTCAGCGTATGCCAAACGGATGAGTGARGGGATCTCGGAAGATGAGCCCTATTCWATTGTTGGTTGCTCAATGGGCGGTATCGTTGCGATTGAGATGAGGAAATTTCTGAATCCTGAAAAGGTSGTGCTSATTTCAAGTCTGAAGACCAGGTTTGAGAAATCATGGGCATCGAAACTTGCGAATAAATTTAAGCTGTATTATCTGCTCAGYGGTATSGTTTTCAAATGGGCTGCGGTCGGGAGGCGGGTCTTGTTTGGTAAATTGAGTGACAGCGATGAGAAACTCTTTGATTCAATGYTRAGAGGAGCGGATCCTTTCTTCATGAAATGGGGATTGCACCGTGTTATAACATGGGATAATGAAGAAGAATTTTCGAACGTCATCCATATTCATGGAGACAGGGACYTGRTYTTTCCCTTTTCAAATATCAARAACGCGATCAGGGTAAGTGGCGGTAGTCATTTGATGATCATMAACAGGGCCGAGGAAGTAAACAAGCACCTSGYCGCCGCCTTGGGTTAAACYTGMGGRAGTTCTTGCTGACAGGCATAGTGGATCTTCAGAAYRTTAACCKCTCTTAACTCTTTCTTGATCARGGTAATCARCCGCATCTTAACGTCCTTATCGGCTTTGATAACAGTTGTGAACTTCCACCTTAGCCKGGGCGGTAAAGCTTGCYTYYTGGTAAGGATATAGTGTCCTACATCTTTCAGCCTCACTATTTTGTCATCAATTTGAATGCGTTCCACATYGCCATATTGCCCCGGATTTAYGGGCACACCTACAAATATTGTTGCGGTAAGAGACTTGTTCATTAACTTTTCCACTTTYGGGGCACCGGGTATTTCAACGGTTACCTTGAGTGTGTCTTCGCGCAGYACTGTGGTAACCATGAAGAARAACAGGAGCATGAAYACAATATCKGGTAGCGMTGYAGTTGAAATGRTCAACTTTTCGCGAATGACTTTTTTCCTGAACATGATTTATSTTTTAACGGGTTCTGCTTCCGAAATAATTATTGGAACAAGRGATTTGATCGCRCSAACTTTTGCCGTTTCGCCCTTCTTTTTTAGCTCATCGTACGAAAAACCATATTCGCGAATAGCRGCTTTGTTTCTCAATTCCTTGTAAGCCGCCAACAGTGTGCTGTGAATCTGAATGTACACGCCGTAGGTAGCACTCAGGTCATTCTGCAGGGAGACTACTTGTTTTGACACCATTCTGTTTCCCAGCCCGGGGATGAACTCTTCAACCTGCTGGGGAAGTTCDGGATCGCCTTTTGCGTTTAACAGATAGACCGTTGTAAGCTCCTTTAATTCTGAAAGTGGCAATYGTTTACCCTCAACCAGTAATTCATCGCTTGAATTGACGAGGATGGTGAAAATATTTCTCGCCGAACGAGGGGTTCCTTTTTCTGAATCAGGTGGGAGTTTTTGACCTATGCCTTTYTGCGTATCTATGGTGGTAACAACCAGGAAGAATATGAGTAACAGGAACGCAATATCGGCCATTGATCCCGTATTGATCTCCTCGATTTTGCGCATCATTTTYAGGTGGATTTTGTAAAGTGATTGGTCGCAATCAARCACACAAGAACTGTACCGCAATGCRCTTTTTATGCTTGTCTTAATTGAATGCARAGCATTACCCACAGCTRTAATAAATTGYAATAAAATCGTATCTTTGCGCGCCCATTATCAGGGGATTTGATCCTGCCTACCGGCAGGCAGGAAGAAAAACAATAAGATAGAAAGYATATTATGGCAAATCATAAATCATCCATYAAGAGGATTCGCAGYAACGACGCCAAGAGAGAACTCAATAAATACCAGGCGAAAACGACTCGAAATGCCATTCGGGACCTTAAAGCYACTTCAAAGCAAAAGGAAGCAGCYGAGGCTTTGCCAAAGGTTAGTTCAATGGTAGATAAGTTGGCGAAGCGCAAGGTTATCCACAAGAGCAAAGCGGCAAATATTAAATCCAAGCTTGCCAAACACGTTGCGAATCTGAAATAAYCTGAAGCCGTTTCAGAGAATAAATATTTCTTTTAAAAAGAGTCTTTCCATTTCGGAAAGACTTTTTTTTAGTCTTAATTTTAGCTTGCCTATGTCAACCGCCATATATCCGACAAAACTCACCATTAAAACCTGGGCAGAAGAAGATCGCCCCAGGGAAAAGTTGTTACTGAAAGGTAGGGCGGCTTTAAGTGATGCGGAGCTTATCGCGCTCTTAATCGGATCTGGAAATCGAAATGCGTCGGCGGTAGAATTATCCAAAGAAATACTGGCCGGAGTTGACAATCGACTGAACCAACTTGCGAAACTCTCCGTGCAGGATTTGATGAAGCACCRGGGAATTGGAGAAGCCAAGGCTGTCAGCATTGCAGCAGCCCTGGAACTCGGTAGAAGAAGAAGAACTGCGGAGGGTATGAGGAGGAATAAAATCACCAGTAGCAAGGATGTTTATATGGTGCTGGGCCCYCGCCTGGAAGACCTGAATCATGAAGAGTTTTGGATCATCCTGTTGAATAGGGCCAATATGATAATTGGCAGACATGAAATCAGTAAGGGTGGAGTAAGTGGTACTGTGGCCGATTCGAAAATAATTTTYAAACTGGCAATAGAAAATCTGGCATCTGCGATCATACTGTGTCACAATCATCCCTCGGGCAATCTAAAACCAAGCGATGCYGATATTAAAACCACGGARAAACTSAAGAARGCCGGYTTAATAATGGATATCCCAATATTRGATCACGTAATAATTGCGGATTCAGGGTATTGTAGTCTGGCGGATGAAGGGTTCCTATAGTATAACAATAAGCGGATTTGCTGTCCGTTTGATTCAAGAATAAATATGATCAAACTCATTACAATCATAGGAGCRAGGCCGCAATTYATCAAAGCTGCGGCGATCAGYAGGGCTATTGGACTTGCCTACACAGGTCAAATTAAGGAGAAGATCGTTCACACGGGACAGCATTATGATGAGAATATGTCTAACGTCTTCTTTAAAGAGATGAAAATACCCCGGCCCAACTATGATTTGAAGGTGGGTTCAGGTAGCCACGGACGGCAAACGGCGGGTATGATCAAGGGACTTGAGGATATTTTAATAAAGGAAAAACCGGATGGAGTTCTGACCTATGGTGACACCAATTCTACATTGGCCGCAGCGGTAACTGCTTCAAAACTGCATATTCCCGTCATACACATAGAAGCGGGCCTGAGGAGCTTCAACAAGAAGATGCCTGAAGAGATCAACCGTATTGTCTGTGACCATGTATCTACACTTCTGTTTGCTCCTTCAGAAGCCGGATACTATAATTTGCTAAGCGAAGGATTTAGCGAAAATGGCGAACCTCCGTACACCATTGATCAGCCGAAAATTTATCATTGTGGGGATATCATGTATGATAACAGCATTCATTTTGCTGATTTGGCTAAGTCRAGTTCGACTATAATTGAGGACAACGGAATAGACAAAGACAATTTTGCGCTTGTGACGATTCACCGGGATAACAATACGGATGATCCAAAGCGTTTAACYGCATTGTTTGATGCCCTTMTTACCATTGCTGAACGRCATGAGATCCAAATGGTGTTGCCTCTTCATCCGCGTACCTCCAARCTCATGAAGAAAAATCTSGATAAGACAATGTATAAATTAGTTTCYRACAGTGATCGCATGGTGATAYTGCCYGCKGTWTCCTACGTYGATATGATTTCGCTGGAGATGAACTCSAARATTATTCTTACCGATTCGGGWGGGGTGCAGAAAGAAGCTTATTTCTACAAAAAACCCTGTATAATCATGCGGTCGGAGACGGAATGGGTGGAGTTGGTACAGAACGGCAATGCTATTGTWGCGGATGCAGATAAAGMCAGGATCATTCAGGCATATGAAGAACTKATYMAAAAGACAGACTTCACRTATCCGGAAATATATGGGGATGGCAAAGCGGCAATGTTCATTTGCGATGAGATTCTAAAAACACTCTCTTCGAAAGACAAATGAGATGATCACAATTTTTTGTGAAGAAGCCACCTCGCGATTTACCTATACCWTTGATCTGGTATTTAACCTGATTCTTGCYGCTGAGTATGAGTTGACCTCTGACMGGGAATCTTACCATGCAACAACGAACGCYARGTTCTCCTACGGAACGCACCCGGTGGATGATGGCCTTTTTCTGMRATCTTCGGGTTTACTTRCTGAGAATGATATTCGGCCRCAGTCTGTTGAGGTTGGGGAGTTGAATTCTTATCCTGCTTTGTTCARGGTGCAGGAGCCTTCYGCCATCCAATATGACCTGTTCTCGGCCATCTTTTATATGGTGAGCAGGTAYGAGGAATACCTGCCGGGAGAAAGGGATGAGCAYGGACGCTACTGTGCCCATCAGAGTGTGGCCAGTCTCGGGGGCTTTCTGGAGTTACCCATTGYMGACATCTGGGCTCARATGATTGGGCARCTTTTGAAGGAGAAATATCCCGGTTTGGTGCTTGGGGAAAGGTCCTTTCGCTACACCAATACAATYGATATTGACAACGCATTTGCCTATGCTGGRAAGGGCGGTGTACGTACAGTTGGCGGCATTATTAAGTCGGCCATACGGCTGGACAAGGCAGATCTCACGAGYAGAATAGAGACTTTAAGTGGCAAGGGTAAGGACCCRTATGATACCTATGCTTATATGAAGGAGYTGGCGACAAAGTACAATAAGGASGTGAAATCCTTTGTGTTGCTGGGTGATTATGGTCCTTATGACAAGAATTTACCYCACTCAAGTGCGGAACAAATCCWGGCCRTAAAGCATATGGCAGAATTCTCRGAAGTGGGYATGCATCCTTCCTACGATTCCGCWGGTAGGGTAGATCAGGTTCAAAAGGAGATGRGCMGACTCTCYGAAATMTTGGATCGACCRGTGAAAACCAGTCGYCARCATTATCTCAAATTGAAAATACCGGATACSTACAGAATTYTGATTAATTGYGGAATAGAGGAGGATCACAGYATGGGATATAGCGAGGTGTTGGGTTTTCGTGCGGGCACCTGTACGCCTTTCAGGTTTTATGATCTGGAATTGGAGACCAGCACAGATCTTATRGTGTATCCATTCGCTTTGATGGACAGAACGCTGAATGATTATTTGAGCCTGTCTCCTGATGAGGCCATTAAACGCGTTGAGCAGGTCGCTAAGGAGGTCAAAGCTGTTGGCGGAACACTAATCAGYATWTGGCACAATGAATCTCTWTCAGACGAATTGGAGTGGAAGGGATGGTTACCGGTGTATRAACACCTCCAGCGTTACGGATCAGTGGAGTAGAGKSGTAKMATKSMGTWKWRYCRKMGYRWRYKRWWYKKWYMRKWKRSTASAKKYRWWKSAKSCKAGTCGTATAATTGAGTAGAGTCGTAGCATGCTGTATTGTCCGATGCTATATGTAATTGAATAGAGTCGTATAATTGAGTAGAGTCGTAGCATGCTACGACTCTACTGATCACCTAACCTGTGTATAGCCTGGACTCTACTTTGTCTTCTCCGCTTTGTCTTCTCCACTTTAGACTTATCCGACTCCTTGGATACTTTTCCAGTAACATGCCGTTTTGCCAGAGTGCA
>NVRW01000017.1:0-50019 GCA_002400975.1 Flavobacteriales bacterium
GACATCTTCGGGTAGAGAATTAGGCCGAGGCTAAAGCGTTTAAATTATACTTGACCCCTTATTCTTATTAACTACCTCCCTGATTTTGATGTGTTTGTTGATGCTACCAGTACCACCATTCCGTAAGATTGCGAAACGTCTATGGCGAGTGTAGCCAATCCATTGTTTGCATTCTCCTGGGCTTTACTCAAAACTGAGGCGTCACTGCCACTGCCAATCCTTGTCCAGAAATCTGAGCGCTCTATGATTGGGCGGATACTGTCAAATACGACATATTTTTCACCGTTATTAAAATCTGAAATGCCGTGGTATTCACAAATGAGCTTGGAGATCCAATGCCTGCAATCATTTCTGGACGTTGAGGCATCCCTGCAACTTATAAAATCGTCTATTAAATCGTGAAGATCAGGCTTTGGGGTCGGCGCAACAGATTCGGTAACGGATTTAGCAATGTCTTCTGCTGTGGCCGTTGTAGCGGGCGCATCTGCCGTTGCAGGCAGATTATCCGTTGATTCCGTGGTTTCACCGTTACCACAGCCAGTTAGTAGCGCAGTGCAAATGACCAGATGAATGTAGAATATTTTCATAATTAAAAGTTTAGATACCAATGATGTTTCAAAAAATCAATCAACAACTATCAACTGAGAACTGTTAATCAATTAACCAAATCCCGGCTCACAATTTGTGCGTAATAAGCAGGAATGATAAATATAGTGATTGTTATCATTCCTATTGTTCAATTATATTCAATATCTCCTAATATAAATATTGACTAATTTAGATATCCGAAATGAGATATCGCATTTGAAAAAAAGCCAAATCATGAAGAAGCTCGTTGCAGTCTTAGCCTTAATCCTATCTTCATTGGGCGTTTTTGCCCAAAACTCCTGTGACTCCCTTCCCAGAATTGAACAAGGTGATACGACTGTTTGTAACGGTGATGGGGTCAGCCTGAATATTCGCAATTATTTTGCTGATTCAATCCTGTCGGGCTTTAATTATATGGGCTCGTATGGGGGAAATCAGTACTATGCGTCTACTGGCGCAGAGTTTTGGCTGGATGCAAAAACCATCTGTGAATCCATAGGAGGTCACCTGGTTACCATTGGCAGTGCTGGTGAAAATGCGTTTGTAGGAAACTATAATCCAGCGAGTTTTTATTGGATAGGGCACTTTCAGAACCTGTCCAGTCCTGGTTATGCTGAACCAGCCGGTGGCTGGGAGTGGGTGACCGGTGAGCCCGTAACTTTCACGGGTTGGGCGGGGACAGAACCCAATCAGAATAACGGGGAGCCGGAAGACTATGCCTATATAAATTTTACCAACACAGGTGAGTGGAACGACGCTCCAAGTGTCAATCCTACTTATTTTGTTCTGTTGCGCTATATCCTCGAGATTGAAAGTCCTTATGCCGTATTGTGGTCTACTGGTGATACAACGGACACCATAACAGTAAATCCAACAACGACTACGACCTATTATGTAACCACGAGCGATACAGTTAAGAGTTGTTACGATAGCGTCACTGTCTATGTTAACAGCCCGGATCCTGGCTTGCAGGATACAATAGCTTCTTGCCTGGACTCTGTAGACCTCATTGCCGATCCCGGGTTTTCCTCTTATATATGGACAACTTTCGAGATAGGCGCTTCGATCAATGTAACTTCCAGTGCTTCCTATGGAGTAGTTGTTCTTGACAGTCTTGGTTGCATCGGTTCGGATGCAGTGGAAGTAAGTATTGTTAATGCAAACATCAACCAGGCGGATACTGGACTTTGCATTGGATCAGCCGCCGTTCTTACAGCTGATTCCGTGGCTGGCAATACGTTCCTTTGGTCTACGTCAGAGACCTCAGCAAGTATTGCGGTCGCACCGACGGTGTCTTCCTCATATTCTGTGCAAGTATCTGATGGAATAGGCACATGTTCAGACAGTGTGACAGTATTGGTATCTGATATGCAATTATCCATGGCTACTCAGGATGTGAGTTGTGCGGGTGGAAGTGATGGAACCGTCACAGTTACGTCTGCAAATGGGCTTGGAGCCTATAGCTATACCTGGAACACACTTGATTCGGTAGCGGGTTTGACCGGTCTGCCTGCTGCTATTTACTGGGTGACAGTGCTGGATTCTTTAGGTTGCTCTGCATCTGACTCTGCTGTAATTACAGAACCTGGGCTTATTGTCCTCAATGCATTGGTCAATAATGTGCTTTGCAATGGTGATTTGGCCGGGAGCATAGATTTAACCGTGGCTGGGGGAACGATTCCATACCTGTACAGCTGGCTATCTGGCCAGACGACTGAAGATCTCAACGGTTTGGCAGCTGGCACCTACGCGGTTCAGGTGACGGACATCAATGGTTGCCAGGATTCATTAACAGCCACGATAGGAGAACCACCGGCGTTGACGATTATTCCTTTGGTCACCAATGCTCCTTGCGGTGGTGCAACGGGAAACAATGGTGCAATTGACCTTACCGTAAGCGGTGGTACCTTGGCTTATACCTATGTRTGGGGRCATGGCCCGACTACTGAAGATTTGACKTTACTARGCGGAGGAACATATGATGTAATGGTCATTGACGGCAACGGCTGTCAGGATTCGCTATCRGTGACGGTGTTGCAGCCCAGTGCGCTTATGTTGAGTTCCSTGGTTGTTGATGCAATATGTTATGGGTACACGGATGGTAGAGTTGACTTAACTGTATCAGGTGGATCAATGCCTTATGTCTATTCCTGGGACAATGGAGAGGCTACGGAGGATATATTGAACCTACTTGCSGGTGTGTATATAGTTACSGTAACTGACTCCAATATGTGTACGGCTATATTGGCGGATACGATAGATCAACCGGCGCAGATAATCACTGGGTTAATTTCCGGAAATGCCGCGCCTGTAGAATTCTCTACGGAAACATATTCTGTGGTGCAAAATGCAGGCTCAACTTATCAATGGATTGTAGATGGTGGTACGATTCAAACTGGAAACGGAACGATCCAGATTTCYGTYTTGTGGGGAAATTCARGCCTRCCCTTGCATCAGGTGGCAGTATATGAAATTGATGRTAMCGGATGTATAGGAGATACTGTGTATCTRSCCGTGACAGTMTCTTTTGTTCCGGGTTTTTCYGAGAATGTGATATTGAACACATTGACGGTCTATCCAAATCCGGTACAACACATGGTGATCGTTGAATTYAGACAGACTCTTGACCATGGTTTGTTGGTTATTAATGCGGCGGATGGYARGCTCATCTAYAGAGAGACTATATCYRATGCSAAAACCATAGCAGCGGATATGAGTCCATTTGCGGATGGATTGTACTTCCTGGAGGTTACGGATGATGACGGAGGCAGGGTTGTGAGGAGGTTTGTTGTTGGGAAATAGAGATGRAGAACAATGCTRTCTTTTTTAGYTATGGATAGKGTACCCGKCCTTTTATTTTGGCCAAARCACAGYGTGGATAAMGAAAGTRCCAGGAGAACTRTCWGGMRYCTAATCATCTAAACTCCCATTCCTCGGCCTYAACCGWATWCCYTGCTTCACYGTAAATTCSGTTTTCGGAAGATTATAGAARTCAGCCCCCATAGTTGGACTGSYGGGAWTRACRGCCATGTTGGTAAATCCAACTTTRATTTGMGTATCTCCCTTKCCWACRTTTCCCATTATGAAATATTCACCCATGGCGTCCCCGGGAATATACAGGGTATATGACACGGTGAAGTTATCCCTACGCCCCTGGAATTTCTTGAATTTAAATATGAGTCTATCCTCCTCTACAAAAATTTCCGCTCCCCCGGAATCGGTGACTACCGCAGTAAAACCAATGGGGAGGTACTCAGTTACGAACATCTTTCCCCTTCTGTAATACGTTGCTTTGGTTAGATTCAGATCCACTTCAACTGTAGAGGCAGGATATAGCTTCTCTTTGGAGAATGTTCTTAAGGGTCGGGGACTCCCAACCGATGAATCAGTTATAGTATATGAATAGCCACCCTGGCCCAATGCGAGACAGGAGAATGCCGTAAACAATATGGTCAGTCTAATCCGCATGGTTAATTGAGTATTTCAAATTGCATATCCATCAACCTAAACATAAGACCGTTTTTGTCCCGGCATAAAATATTCTTGAAATGGATGATCTGCTGGGGCCGTGCCTTGTCGACGTACTGCTTGATCTCAGGTGTCAACTGATTTCCCTGCACAGTTAAACGTGTCTTTAGCGAGGCATAGGTCATCTCGAAATCATAAGATATCACCTTTGTGGTGTCATTTACTGCAATGATCTCCGAAGCCAGCAGGCGTTTTTTTGGCATGTAGCCGGCTGTCTTTCTTGCAATGCTTGCCTTAATGCGCTCTGCCGGTATATCTGGCTCTGTCACCCTAATGGTACCAGTTATTTGCGCTTTCAACGGCTGCTGCAAAACAAGTAATGTGACAATTATCATGATGAACTTTGGCATAGGAACAAGATAGTGTAAAATGGCTTTAACCTCTTACAAACAACCATTTAACCGAGTGATAGATGGCGATGCCCATATAACCSAGTACACCGGGTTTTACCTCTTCCTTCAGGTTGATGGTGATTGTAGCATAAGCGGTTAGGTGTGACATTCTGTTGATCTTTCCCTTTAGCAGGTCAATCGTCCGGTTCAAGCGTTCAAGCTCGTGTTCCACCAACAATGCCTGGGAAACTGTATTTGCCATGTTGAGCAGCTCCAGGTATCGTTTTCTGGACTTCTCCGCATTGTCCAGGCGTATGTACAGATCCTCATATTGATCCGTTACYTCCTSGCTGTAAATGTKTCTCGAKACAACCTTGCCCAGGCTTGAAACATCTTCCAGCGCATCTGATAACTGRTCACTTTTSACACGGATGACCGTTCGATAGGTTCCGGCTTCATTTAAATAGCCGTCATACTTCCGGGCAATATCATCCAGTTCCGTTATGGCGGAATCACGGTCGTCGACGGTCATCACTATTTTGGCATTGGTAATAACTTTGCGCGTTCGTTCTTCAACCTGATAGGCGCCATTGTCTGGGTCTGCAAAGGACCACTTTGTCATGGATGATTTCTGGGTGCTACAGCTAATGAGCATAGACGCTACTGTACAAGCGATAATTAGATTTTTAGAGTTCATGATATGCAATTAAWGGGTTATCTGCTTTTATTGACYGTGTAGGTGAAACCCGGCAGGGTTACCRTTTTRCCMGAGTCCCGGATTGTYTTTATMGCTTGAAAAGAGGCGGTRCCYCCGGTTTTCTGCAGGGCSGTTATCGCATTCYGGATTTCYGCTGTTGCCAATTTGTTTTTGCAATCAAATGTTTGGGATCCGTTCGRATCAGTTACAAYCACGCGAAATTCAGAAACCGTCTGATACMTTCTGTCRTAGGCATTTGCCMKGCYCGAATAACCGCCGATTGTCATCGTYTGKGAGRYAGCGAYCGGKTCCTGCATGGTCATCARAGGAACAGCGTYATAAAYMGGCCATTTTTCTTCAATCACCTCTGATCCCGACTTTGAAATAACGATGGTCCCGGATTTGGTTTTAGAACTGTCCTGAGCTCGAAGATCAATACCAAGGAGTAGGAGAGAAGTAATGAGGATTAGTTTGGTGGTCATTATATATGCAAGCTAGTTCATATTGATTGAGAAGCCAGGTAGTCTGATAATTTGCCCATCTTCTCTCCTTGCTTGTATTTTGCTGAATAATATTGTTTTCCTCTTTGCTGCAGAAGGGATGCCACGCGTTATCCAGCCGTTAGTATAATTCACAATGCCGATGGTGGAATAGAGCCCATCTTTTTCGATCGAATATTCAAATGAAATGACATCATCATATCTCTTTGTGTAGACACCGGCTCTTTTTGCACATTGGGCCAGTGTACCCATAGAATTAACCTGAATTGTATCCGCTGTTGGTATAGCTTCATCCACTCCTTTATTTGATCCCTCACCAGTAGCGTTATTGGCCCTTTTTATTGCAATGGTGCCAGTAATCGCTTCTTCAATGGGTTGTGCAAACGCATTAGAGGCCAACAATAGAACATATATCGATGCAGCGATTCTTCTCATTTTAAATACTAATAGCCTCCCGTACTTCAGCGACTGATCCTGGTTCGTCTTTGAGCACATTCATTTCAAAGGTGTATTTCCCATTTCTGATAATCATGTCCTTAAACCGATCCGCTTGGAAAATAGCCACACGATTGTCAGACGTTATCGCCCACAATACATTCTCCTGATTGGGATTGAACTTCAGATTGTTGAATGCTTGTGCATAATATGTGAACAGGGCATTTCGATCTTTTTGAACCAGGTAAACAATATCAAAGACAAGAGGATTTCCCTCTGCATCAGTAAAGCTGGCCATCACTGATTTTCCTCTTGGTCTGGGGATAGGGCTGTCGCAGTTCCAGGTTCCAAAACGGGTGATGTTAAACGCCCTGACCGTTTTGCGATACGTTTCCAAACGTTCTATTCTGGTTTTCTGGGCTTCGGTATACTGCCTTCTTTGCTCTTCCCATTTTGCTAACTGTTCCGCTCGCTTCCTTTCATATTCGGCGAGTTTGGCTGCATAATCTTCTTTGGCTTTTTTCTCTTCCGCCCGCCGGATATCCAGTTTTTCCGTATACTTATCAAACTTCTCCTTAAAGATCTCTTTGGCCTTTGCCAGATCCTTCCCTTCAAAAACCGGGTATACAACCCATGTATATTTGGTTTGACCTTTGACGAGTGTGAGGTTGTAGTTTATACCCGGATCCTTCTCCTTTAAGATGATATCTTCCCATTTTATATCATACATCTTTGAGCTGAAGTTTCTGTTCTCATCACCGATCTCAAACAGTGTGCCCTCATAAACCGAGATCTCTGGAAATTCATCAGGATTTACTGCAATGTCGAAATTGTATCGGGTTTTGCTTACCTGTTTGGGTTCAACTGGCTTCGTCTTTTTCACCTTTWYYACTTCYTCYGTTGCTATTTTGACTTTTCTTGCYAGCTTTTTGACCGGTAGYTCCTGTTCAGGTACTATAGCGGTAGGGCGRCCTTCATCGTAATAGTAMTCATCGTCCAGAGCKGAACTWAYACCMGGTTCGATCTCCTCRGGCYTGGSCTCATRTGAAACAACCGGMGTAACCTGGTCCTTTCCTCTGTAGCTCCATTCCCTGTTGGCGGTATCGAGTTCATAGAGATTGTAATGGGAGCCTTCATAATTCGAGACCATTTCAATCTTTATCTCTTTCTCCGGTTTAAGAAATATGGGTTTGCCATTTTTATAGGCGAGCATCTCCATCATCCCAGCTGATTCAAAGTGGTATTTCACCCCYGCTGAATCGTAGTCCATGGGAATACCACTGACAAAGAAGTCGGCGACATCATGAAATTCCCTGTACYTGAGYTCCACCTCTCCATCAATGTCATTRCCTTTCTCATCGATAAACGCATTTTTTGGTACCTTGATCTTTGTACCTGTGTGGTACTTGAGTTTTGACTTCTCCGCCGCATCCACTATATACGTTTCATAGGGAATATCCGTACCATCCAGGGGTGGATTTACAAATGGCTCCTGAGTAATTAGATCTACTTGTGAGGGTTGATACACATAGCTCTGCTCTACATCTTTCTCCTGATCCTTTTTGTCCATGAATAAATTGGCCACTATCAGTAGCCCCGCCGCAACCACCAGGGTGGCTGTTGACAAGAACCAGGTTTTTGTATACACCGGTTGCGTCAAAGTGGAGTACTGATTCAGTACCTTGCTGAAATCCTTGTTGCGGGCAATTTCTTCAGGGGTGGGRTCTGATCTGTCCATGTTGATTTTATATTCGCTCATAATTGGTATTGTTAGCCGTTATCATTTCCTTTAGTTTGCCTAACACCCGGTATAACCGCACCTTGGCATTGTTCTCTGTGATCTCGAGGATGTTCCCTATCTCTTTAAAGGGACGCTTCTCAAAAAAACGCATCTCAACCAAGTTGAGTTCGGCGTCAGACAGTTCATTAATCGCAGCTGTCAAAAGGGGCTTATATTCTTCTTTGTTGTCTTCATCCATYTCYTCAATAATGGTATGAACGTTGGTCGTTTCAATATTGATCGTCCGTTTTACTKTGTTGGTTCTGAATGCCTGGTTGAGTTCGTTGTAGGCAATTCTATAGAGCCATGATGAGAAGGGAACTCCTGTRAATTTATAYCTGTAAAGATTGAGCATGGCCTTTAGAAACACTTCSGATGTRAGGTCGAAGGCCTCCTGTTTCCCATCCAGCCTTTGGTATAAGTAGCGGAAAATCTGTTCGTAATATCTACTGTACAATACCTCAAATGCCTTRGGGTCTTTCTTRGCSGCWTCAAYSTCYYGCGCTTCGTTGGCTAGTTGGTCCTTGCTCTGATGGTATTTTGACTGCTCTGGCATTTAAATTCTTCGTGTTTTGGTATTATAACGTGTSAAGGGGAAAAAGATACAAAYCTGGTTACATTAAYTTAAATTGGATYGRYAAYATGKTTAGTGCAAACCTCATGAATAGGTAAAACGCAATCGCCTGTTTGATGGTTACGCGCTGGTTCTATTTATTAAATGTGAGCAAATCATTTCATTAGGTTTGCCTCACGTTGTTCACTCACCGGTCGTTCCTGTCATTTCGGTGGTCATAGAATTCAATAACCATGGGAGGCAAAATGAGATGGAATACTTTTGTTATATTGGAAATGAATAGAACAGAATAACATGATATAGCTGGTCTGCATGAAACGCGCTTTTTTTTCTGTATTGTTTACACTCCTCMTCCCATTGACATTTTATGCTCAGACATTTTATATGTCCAATGACTTCAAGCAATTCAAGTTGCTCTCGACTAAGGGGATAACTTATCTTCGAAGTCATGATGATTCGAGGAATGAGGCCATTGAGGAAGCGCTGTTGAAGAACTGGACAGCTACTCCATTTAATGTGGTTGATGCAAAAGATCCGAATCTTTCTTCAAATACCATTGTCCTGACGGAGCTGCGACTCACAATGACAATTGAACAGGATTTGATAACTTCTACAACGACAGAAACGATATTGGCCATGATCAAGTTGGGAGACCTCCTTGGAAAGGATGTCTCGAAGTACGCCGTTATTGGCTACATCTGTGTCAATGGCTTCAATCAGAAAGAACAGTACAGTGAAAACAATCAGTATATGGGGTTTGCAATTACCGCTCTAAATCGATGTGTGGAGATCATAAAACGCGAGGAAATTACTGGAGAAGGTTTGTCTTTTTATAAAAAACTGGAGGASKRGATCAATCCAAAAGTTGCYATGCTCAAGGGCAAAACTCTCYTGGGYGTCGGTGAGACCTATGATTTCATTAAGACCAARGCACTTGAAAAGGCTGGCATTAAATACATGCARGTRAGTGAMGRGGAGTTGGCRGGCATGCCKCAAGCAGCAAGAGATACMTTGTGCTTATTGTATTTCGGATTTAATTCCTCYACGGATGTCTGTATTTTTGATCTCAAAGACAATAGCCTGATCTATACGCATCACTATGYCAACAGGCATAAGGAATTTGATTGGAGGGATGTAAAGAGGATTATTCGGTATTTCAATTAAGAAAGCRGGGYTRCAANNTTGGATTGYRCRAAAATCCAATCCGGTAATTCAGTTATAATTGAATCAGTGAAACCCTTTACCGCTCTTCGCCTCAGGCAGCGGCTTTCTCGGAATCATCYCATCCCGCATAGCCGTATGRTATACCAGTGAKGTAATGATGATRACCGCTTGTATCAGGTCYTTTTCCTGTACRCGTTCATAGGTATCCATATTTGAGTGGTGTGTACGGGTGAAATAGTCCAGKGGATCCTGAATAAACTGGAATCCSGGCAGGCCTACGCGATCAAAAGATACATGGTCTGTAGATCCYGTATTATTGATKGARATAGTATTGGCTCCCAGATCATCAAATGGCTCAAACATGGATTCAAATACAGGACGCGCAGCRTCATTTTCTTGYAAGTAAATCCCTCTTATCATTCCCGCACCRTTGTCGAGGTTRTAATARGCKGAAAGTTYGCTGTGCYCKGGTTTDAGKTCCATTTTTTCCGGATCTGCAAAATGTTTCTTCACATAACCCCGCGATCCATAGAGGCCCTGTTCTTCACCYGTCCAYAGRGCYAGCCGAATGGTYCTYCTKGGYTKSAGATCCARTTCTTTGATTATTCTCATRACYTCCATCATCACYGCACAWGGAGCACCGTTATCTGTAGCACCGGTAGCCCCRTGCCAGGARTCCAGATGACCGCCCAACATAACTATCTCGGATTTGAGCTTCTTATCCGACCCTGGTATTTCAGCGATCACATTGTATTCGAGGGTATCCTTTTCATTGATTTCGTTGGTGATATGCACTTCTAACTTTACCTCCACGCTGTCGCGTAGCATTCTAATGATCCTGTTGGCGTGCTCAGAAGCCATTTCTATTTCCGGTACTCCGGTTTCTGAACCAGGTTTATATCCCCGGGCGCTTGAAGTAAATACAGTGCCCATATCGCCCCGGCGCTTGCTCAAGATTAAACTCACACCCTCWTCTTTATAAAATGGGGTGAGCTTCCTYYGGAGTTTTCGACGTTTTCGATAACGCGCAATTTGCTCCGGTGTGTAATTGTGCCAGTTTCCATCACCGATCAAGCTGTTTTTGTATTCATCTTCCAGCTCCTCATCCGTATACCTTGATGCATCCGCTTCGAAATTGGGGTCATCACTGGGGTCAGAATCCACAATAATGATCTTTCCCTTSAGTTTCCCCYTGTATTCCTCCATGTCCTCCTCATTGYCTATCTTGATCAGGATAGGAACTCCAMTTACCTGTCCGTCGGTGCTTCCCGTCCAGGGCTTGGCAATTCCAATTAATTCCTGGTAATACGGACTGCTCATCGCAACATATGTSCGTTTGTTTTCCCAACTCTTACCGAAGGTTCCCCAACTTTCGAGTGCGACATTGCTCATTCCCCAATCYTCCAGGGTCTTYCTGGTCCAGTTCTCYRCAGCYCTGCATCCGGGTGATCCCGTRAGTCTTGGTCCRTTTACATCTGTCAGCTGATARGTCAGCTCCATCACCCTGGAGTTGTCAGTGGCTTCTTGTTTGATTTTTGTGATYACGCTTAGGTCATTTTTATCCTGCCCGATAGATGAGCTGCCCAATCCRATAACAACCGTAAGTGATAAGAGWAGATTTTTCATATTTAATTTGATAATTAGCTCTTYTWGCCCTGTTTACGAGGCGATAAATTTACAAATTCATGATTATTCCTCGYCKCAATTCTSKRATSTGTCAAAGAATTAACAAACTCGCCCGAACAGATTGACATCCGATACBGTGGTCATCRGGAAGAACGGCATTATGGCRYGTCAATAAAAAATYAYCAAAAAACATTTGCNNCGTAAWRAAGAGATGCAGGTACAATCCTGTTACCGCTTTAAACAAGTCCTGGAGTGGTGAAATATTTAGATGGAAGAGGAATAACATCTGGAGACAATACTAAATAAGCTCTTTATGCATAACAANATCGTACATTTGGGAAAAACTGAAAYATGGCAAAAGCATTCATCTACGACGCAGTAAGAACACCYAGGGGAAAGGGGAAAAAGGATGGTACCTTRTATGAAACCAAAGCTGTAGAATTACTCGCTACAGTTTTTCGGGCTATCARGGACCGGAATGATCTCGACACCTCSAAAGTCGAGGATGCCATCATCGGYTGTGTCACRCAAAGTTGGGAGCAAAGTGGCGACATCGCCAAGGCKGCRGCATTACAGGCGGACTATGACGATAATGTTGCCGGAGTTACGCTCAACCGCTTTTGTGGATCTGGGCTCGAAGCGATTAACCAATCCGCAGCCTATATCATGTCGGGACAGGTGGATCTATTGGTTGCCGGTGGTGTTGAATCGATGTCAAGAGTCCCCATGGGATCTGATGGTTCAGCATTGCTAACTGATCCGGATATGATCGCATCGCACTATATTGTACCCCAGGGGATATCCGCGGATCTGATTGCCACAAAATTTGGCTACGACCGTAAGACGCTTGATGAATTTGCAACGGAATCACATAAACGTGCCTCAAGTGCATGGGAGTCAGGTAAATTTAAGAAGTCCATTATTCCCGTTAAGGACCCCAATGGAATTGTGATRCTKGAYMGGGAYGAAACRGTGAGACCTGATACGACACCRGAGGTATTGGCTGGATTGAATCCCGCATTTGAACAGATGGGGTCCATGGCAGGTTTTGACAGTGTRGCCATCCAACGCTATCCGGAAGTTGAAAGAATTGAGCATGTTCACCATGCTGGCAATTCTTCGGGCATAGTTGATGGCGCCGGCCTYGTTCTTTTAGGTAATGAAGAGATAGGAAAGGAGCTTGGTTTAACACCTCGGGCGGAGATCAAGTCATTTGGTATTGTAGGTGCGGAACCTACCATTATGCTGGAAGGCCCGGCACCTGCTTCGAGAAAGGCCCTGTCAAAAGCAGGTATGGAAGCCGGGGATATTGACTTGTTCGAGATCAACGAGGCCTTTGCAGTGGTGCCTATGCGTTTGATGGAAGAACTGAAAGTTTCACATGACAGGGTTAATGTCAATGGGGGAGCGATTGCCATGGGGCATCCGTTGGGTGCAACCGGAGCAATCATTACAAGTACCCTGTTGGATGAATTGGAGAGACAGAATAAATCAACGGGATTGATATCCCTTTGTATCGGAGGCGGAATGGGAATTGCAACAATTATTGAAAGAGTTTAAAATTACACATAATGAGTCTCTGACCGCCGGGCAGGCTGCTCAGTCTCATTTGTACGTTCATATTTACCTGCCTACCGGTGCCGAAGGCATCCCTTTGGGGCAGGCAGGTTCGTATTCGTAACAGAAAAATATATGGTAGATTATACAGTAAATAAAGAGAAGATAGCCATCTTAACCATGAACAGTCCTACGTCTGTAAATGTAATTAATGGTGATTTTATTGAAGCCTACGAAGCAGCCATTGATCAGCTATTGGTGGATAAGAACCTGAAAGGTGTGATTGTCACCTCTTCTAAGAAGGATTTTATGGTAGGAGGAGACCTGGAACTCTTGCTTGCAGCCAATGATGCACAACAGATAATTGATATTGCCAATCGCCTGGATGCCATTATGCGGAAGCTGGAAACTTGTGGTAAACCAGTAGTAGCTGCAATGAATGGAACTGCCCTGGGGGGCGGATATGAAGTGGCGCTGGCATGTCATCATAGAATACTCGTGGATGGTAAGAACGTACGCATAGGTTTGCCGGAAGTCACTTTGGGATTGCTGCCTGGAGGTGGAGGCACTCAGCGTTTGCCCAGGATGATAGGAATTCAGCCTGCTCTACAACCCTTGCTTGAAGGTAGAAGGTACCGTCCGGCCCAAGCCCTGGAAATGGGTATGGTAGATGAATTGGCCACGGATAATGATGACCTGATGGAAAAGGCCACTGACTGGGTTCTCAACTCCGGAAATGCAACCCAGCCGTGGGATGAAAAGAAGTTCAGGATTCCTGGTGGAGGTGTGCAAACACCTGGTGCGGCGATGGTTTTTGCGGCAACTGCTGGTCTCTTGCTCAAGAAAACAGCCGGTAATTACCCAGCGCCTAAGATTATCATGAACAGCGTATATGAGGGACTTCAAATGCCTTTTGACCGGGCCCTATCCCGTGAATCAAGGTATTTTGCCAAGTGCGTCACTTCCGGGGTGGCCAAGAATATGATCAGGACATTGTTCTACAGTCTCAATGATGCCAATAAGGGGAAAGCCAGACCAGAAGGAGCTAAAGAGACTAAGCTGGAATCCATTGGCATATTGGGTGCGGGTATGATGGGTGCTGGAATAGCGTATGTTTCGGCTAAAGCCGGACTGAATGTGGTGCTGAAAGACGTGTCCATGGAAGCTGCTGAAAAAGGTAAATCCTATTCCACGGATCTGTTGGGCAAACAGGTGTCTAAGGGGAGGATGGAACAGGCGAAAATGGATGAGATACTGAGTAGAATTAAAACTACAGATAAACCGTCAGATATATCAGATTGTCAGTTAGTTATAGAGGCTGTGTTTGAAAGCAGGGAGTTGAAAGCTACTGTTACAAAGGAGTCTGAATCTGCCATGTCAGAATCCGCTGTTTTTGCTTCCAATACTTCCACGTTGCCCATCACGGGATTGGCGGAAGCATCCTCCAGGCCGGGGAACTTTGTGGGATTGCACTTTTTCTCGCCAGTTGATAAGATGCCGCTTGTTGAGATCATTGTTGGCGAAAAGACCTCTGATGATGCAATTGCCATGTGTGTGGACTATACCAGGCTGATTGGTAAAACCCCCATTGTGGTGAATGATGGCAGAGGTTTTTATACTTCACGTGTATTCTCCACCTATCTATTTGAGGGCCTCGAGTGCCTGGCCGAGGGAATTCCCGCGGCGGTTATAGAAAATGCAGGAAAGTCAGTGGGAATGCCTGTTGGTCCGCTTGCTATAGCGGATGAGGTGAGCATAGAGTTGATGTACAAAATAAACAAGCAGACAGAGGCTGACACCGGGGAAGAATACAAGGGAAAGGCAATAAAGATCGTGAATCAGTTCATTGAAGAGTTGAAAAGGCCGGGTAAAAAGGAAAAGAAAGGTTTTTATGAATATCCTGATGGGGAGAAGAAATATCTTTGGCCGGAGCTTAAGAAACTATATCCTAAGAATGATCATGAAGTGAATGCCGGGGAAGTAAAAACCCGGCTGTTGTACCGGCAAGCTATTGAAGCCGTACGGGCACACGAAGACAATGTTATCACTTCGCCTGTAGACGGGGATATAGGTTCCATTTTGGGAATAGGATTTCCTCCTTACACAGGAGGTGCCTTCTCCTTTATAGATTGGATTGGGGTTAAAGAGTTCGTATCAGAATGTTCTCGTTTGGCCGAACAGTATGGAGAGCGTTTCGAGCCACCCGCTTTACTCAAGAAAATGGCCGCCGAAAATAAGTCCTTCTATAATTAGCAAATTCGAAACTCTAAATCCTAAATCCAGATTTTTAGAGTTTAGTACTTAGAGTTTAGAGTTTAGAATTTAGAGTTTAGAATTTACCGTTTATCACCTCAGTCCTTGTAAATAGAACCTGCAATCAGTGTTCCCACAATACTCGCCGCCAAGGCCCCTCCTGCAGTAACTATGGGCACAAATGTCCCCGCATTGTAGAAAGCGTAGAGGGTAATAATTCCAGGTAAGTACAGCATCCAGGCCAATATTCCAACCCTTATCGCTGTGCCGGCTCCAGCACCGACTTTATCTCTCACCAGGACATACATAAATGCCAGTGGAATTCCCGACATGATAACAGCCATGTGATGCAGTAATTCGCCACTTAAGTTGCTCTCCTGACGTATAGTACCCCATTCTTTGAGAACGAGGTACTCCTCTTGAAGTAACATCGCATGAATAAAAAACATGATCGCAAGCATGGCCAGGCCACCAATGACACCTCCGGTTATTACGCGATAAATATTAATTTTGGCTTCCATGAATCTGGATATTTGGTTAACTAAAGGTAGTTACCCAGACCGACTTTGAAAAATTCTAACCTAACATTTTACTATGAGTGCTCAACCTCTCGAGGGAATTAAGATTTTGGATCTCTCAAGATTATTACCAGGCCCCTTATGCACATTGCATTTGGCCGACCTCGGTGCCAACGTTATAAAGATTGAAGAACCGGGAACAGGTGATTATGCCCGTGCGATACCACCATTGACAAAGAATATTTCCACCTTTTTCCTCACTGTTAACCGGAATAAGAGATCCATGACCCTGGATCTTCGTGCTGATGAAGGAAGGGAAGTTTTTTTAAAGCTGGTTGATGAGGCACAAGTGGTAGTGGAGAGCTTTAGGCCTGGGGTATTGGCGAAATTGAACTTGTCGTATGAGATATTGAAACGGAGAAATCCGGGAATCATTCTCTGTTCCATTACCGGGTATGGRCAAACCGGTCCCTACAAAGCCAAAGCTGGACACGACCTGAACTACCAGGCATAYGCTGGTATTTTACGACCTTCTCCAACMGMAGGTGGAAAGCCAATTATTCCCAACTTTCAAATTGGTGATATAGTTGGWGGGACKCAAAATGCTGTAATGGCAATACTGGCTGCTATYATATCCCAAAAATCGACRGGGATRGGCCAAYAYCTTGATGTGTCAATGTTAGACGGGCTGATTGCRCAGAATGTAGTTGCGTTGGCGCAGAAGGACAGTTTGGAATCGCTGGGGATGGATACTGCAGATATGCTAAATGGCCTGCTGCACTGCTAYAAYCTCTACAAAGCAAAAGATGGCAAGTAYATATCCCTGGGTGCMCTCGAATTCAAATTYTGGAAAGTATTCTGCACTGCSRTYRATAGAGATGATTTAGTCMRCAAGCACATGGTTATGGGGGAGGAGTCAGWGCASGTATTCAGGGAGCTCGATACCCTATTTGCAKCTAAAACCCGCGATGAATGGGTRGCGGAGCTGGCYGGRGTYGACTGCTGCATYGCTCCGGTGAACTCGATTGAGGAGGCCTTGCGGGATCCACAGGTGCAAGAACGWGAACTTGTGAAAAACATGGAGCACAGTGAAGAGGGGACTGTKACGYATTTTGGTWTGCCTGTTAAGTCAACTGCATTTGAGTCTCCTCSRGATGWRCAGGCACCACTGCTGGGTGAACATACGGACGACTTGCTGCAAGGTTTAGGGTATGATGATAAGATGGTACAGAAACTTCGYGAATYRGGAGTAATTTGAAAAACAAAATTGAANACATGAAAATATTTTTTGGCAATATSGTRGCGCTGTTGGCTATGGCAGTATTATCGGGTTGTGGATCAGGTGGCGGTGGCCTGTTGACCCCAAATGAATTTAACGCTCATCTAAATGCCACAACGCAAATTCAATTGGTAGATGTAAGAACRCCAGARGAATATGYGGAAGGCTATATTGAGGGTGCAGTGAATATTAATTTCAACGCAGCCGATTTTGATGTGCAAATTCAATCGCAAACCCAAAGTATGGCGGTATATGTTTATTGCCGAAGTGGAGGTAGAAGTGCTGCCGCTGCTAAGCAAATGAGCGAAATGGGCTTCACTCARGTTTATGATTTGGAAGGAGGGTTTCTAAACTGGCAAGAAAACAATCTYCAGGTTATTAAGTGAACGATCAAHCAATCACCCNNNYACCTGGTTHGCTACTCTACAGGCGAACTTGTGTGGATGAGCCYGAAGTTACCTTGAATGATTTTTCCTGCGTGTASGCCGCTTCCCTCGAAGAGGATGGCCTGTAGATCACCYGGTAATGGCCCGGTTGCATTATCAGCGTTTCACGAACAGAGTTTGAYGGCAGCGTATATATGAGTACAAGCTTGTTGTCYTTTACCTGAAATATATCTGCTCTTCCCTTGGTATTAAGTAATATAGAGGCGATACCYGGTTGATCTATCTGCACTGTGTTGGTATGGCTTTGCYTGACATCAACGCTGAACTTYAAACGAGGCAAAGACAATACTTCRATGTCRTACTTGCCAACAATGTACTTTACCGTTGTATTGAAGTCCTGMACATTTAGTGTCTCCATTTTTCCGTGCTGCCGAATGATGCAACGCAATTTCTTATAATCACTGCGTCCTTGCAGCTTCAGGTGTAAGTAGCCCTGAGGAGCATTTACCGCGACTATATTGTGTATCCCGGGCACAAGCTCGATACTGTCAAGTGYAACCGGTGGAATGGTATGTACCACCATATTGTATTTCCCTACHGGGTCAATCATCARCGTATCGGGATTGCCACGGTGGTTGATCGTGTGAATATAGTTGTACTTAATAGCCCCTGAGAACTGTTCGTAGAAAGTCATGTTTACGTCCGTCTCCGTTGGTCTGCCTTCCTGATCCAGCAGGTTCACTTGCATAGAGGTAGAGTTCATCGCCTGGGATATAACGATGTTAAGTACGTTCTTAAACACGGCTTCATTGCTGGCATCATAAAAATTCCCCACACACTCGAACTGTTTCATAATATCTTCACTCAAACCCATRCCAATMACGAATGGTTTTAGGATGATTCCCTTTTTTTGAAGTGCCCAGGAAACHGCRCATGGGTCGCCGTCGCATTCCTCAATGCCATCGGTTATGAGAATGATGATGTTGCGGCAATTATCRTCCGGTGGDAAATCATTGGCBGATTGACCRAGCGAATAGGCGATGGGRGTGGTGCCTTTAGGTACDATTKCGTYCAGYTTTTTTCGGATAAAGTCGGCATTTCCGGTACCAAAGGGTACTTCCAGCTTGGTGTCCTCACARTCCCGGTTCTCCCTTGATATCACYGGSGACTGATGYCCGTATGCTCTGAAGGCCATTTGAATGTCCGTCCTRTCTGAYARRCTATCGATSACTTCACCAAGCAAGCGCTGCGCGATCTTGATCTTCATCCCTGTGTTCCATCTGCCAAACATGCTTTGGGAGCCATCAAAAACGAAGAGGATGCGTGTCAAAGGAGGTTCGGYTTCYCCAACTTGSGCATTCAGCCTCAATGACGTTATCRATAGCAACGCCATTATGCAAAAAATCCCGATTACTCGGGAAATTTTGATTTGATTTATATCATTTYTTGTTTTCTGCACTTAATAAATTAACGATTCTTCATTACMAGAAATTGTCACCTRCCAGCGCGCAGAGCGTGCTCAATAGTCGCCAAGYGTTTCTTYATTCTGAGACARCGCAATTYCCAGCTGYTCGTCGCTAGGAGGAATTCCGTGCCAKGCATTGCTCCCCATCATAAAGTCYACKCCATGGCCCATCTCYGTTTTCAGCAGGATTACRACGGGRCGYCCATTTCCVSATTTATCCTTTGCCAATYTTAGYGTGTTGAGTATTTCYTGCAKRTYATTTCCMTYTTCAACTTCTATCACTTCCCAACCAAAAGCATGCCACTTGGCTGCAAGATCCAGAAGAGGAATRATGTCGTCACAGTCSCCATCTATCTGGCGGCCATTGTAATCWACAATKGCTATRAGGTTRTCGATYTTATGKGCMGCKGCAAACATCAKGGCCTCCCAWACTTGTCCTTCCTGCAATTCCCCGTCACCYGTTARYACRTAAACAAGGTTRTYGTCCTTATTCAATTTCTTRCCCAAGGCRGCRCCATTTGCCACTGATARYCCTTGYCCCAARGATCCGGAAGCTATACGAATCCCCTGAAGTCCCTCCTCCGTTGCCGGATGTCCTTGCAGCCTGGTGTTGATTTTCCTGAAAGTAACCAGTTCCGAYGTCTCAAAATACCCGCTCCTGGCCAGAACACTGTACCAAACAGGTGAGATGTGTCCATTCGAGAGAAAGAAAACATCCTGACCCGTTCCTTCAATCGTGAAATTGYTTGGATCGTGATTGAGAACCTCATTGTACARCGCTACAAAGAGCTCYGTRCATCCCAATGATCCTCCGGGATGACCAGATTGYACRGCGTGKACCATTCTTACAATATCTCKTCGTACTTGTGAACAAATTCTATCTAAATGTGCTATTTCAGCCATGGCCGGTTTCCGTTCTTTTAAAGTTGAGGACATAATTAGGTTTTTTTTTGATTGGCCAAATGTAAATGTTAATTAAAGGCTAACGYCTCAATGTTGAAAAGAACGAGGTTTATGTTGAAAACTTTAGGTATTTGAGATAAGTCTATATATTGGTAAATTTGCAGTCCAAAATTTGAAAGATGGCGYTAAAGTGCGGAATAGTCGGATTGCCCAACGTTGGCAAGTCAACCTTGTTCAATTGTTTGTCAAATGCAAAGGCRCAGGCYGCYAATTTTCCATTTTGTACAGTTGAACCAAATATTGGGGTAATCACSGTCCCGGATGATCGCTTGAATAGATTATCGGATCTGGTAACGCCRGAAAAAGTCGTCCCCACTACCATTGAGATTGTAGACATCGCCGGGCTGGTCAAAGGAGCCAGCAAAGGTGAAGGATTGGGTAACCAGTTCCTTGGCAATATCCGTGAGACAGATGCCATCATTCATGTGATTCGATGTTTTGACGATGACAACGTAGTGCATGTAGATGGTTCTATAGATCCGKTGCGCGATAAGGAGGTGATTGAYATGGAGCTGCAGCTCAAGGACCTGGAGACAGTTGAAAAACGGGTGACAKCTCAACAAAAATCTTCTAAAACGGGAGATARGGARGCATTGAAGAYATTRAATATCTATACCCAATTAAAAGAYGCTTTGGAGGCAGGCAAATCRGCGCGAACAGTTTCMGTGGACAAGAAGGATCAACATTTTRTCGATGAATTGATGTTGCTTACGTCCAAGCCCATCTTGTATTTATGCAATGTAGATGAAGCTTCGGCAAAGGATGGAAACGCTTATGTGGAAGAAATCCGGGAGGCTRTTAAGAATGAGAAYGCTGAAGTACTGGTCATTGCAGCGGGAATYGAAKCRGAAATAACAATGCTGGACACKGCGGAGGACAGGCAAGAGTTCCTSGCCGAGATGGGTCTTGAAGAACCGGGRGTTAATAAATTRATAAGATCAGCATATCGACTGCTAAACTTGCAAACTTATTTCACRGCAGGAGTAAAAGAGGTCCGCGCRTGGACCATTACAAAGGGCATGAGTGCACCCCAGGCAGCGGGTGTYATYCATACAGATTTTGAGAAGGGTTTTATTCGCGCAGAAGTAATTAAGTACACTAACTTTGTTGAGYTTGGATCWGAGAGCGCCTGCCGGGATGCCGGRAAATTRGCKGTAGARGGCAGGGAATATGTTCTTGACGATGGGGATATAATGCACTTCCGATTTAATGTTTGACGTATCTGGTCTGAGAGTATTTCTACGTGTTGAAAAGCTGTTGAAAACTCTCCAGATAAGAATAGGGGTTCAGTACYGATATTATATAATTTTGAAAGCTGCCRSAATASGCTCCTGATAGGAGCATTYACTTCATTTAAACGAATGGCTGATAATTATTCAGAAGATGATATAAAATCCYTKGATTGGAAGGAACACATCAGGTTCCGACCAGGGATGTATATTGGGAAACTTGGGGATGGTTCGTCTCAGGACGATGGAATATACGTGTTGCTCAAGGAAGTTATTGATAACTGYATCGATGARCAYGTAATGGGAAATGGGAAGTCRATCGACATTAGCATTAAGGATAAAGTCGTAACCGTAAGAGATTACGGCCGCGGTATTCCCYTGGGCAAAGTGAAYGACTGTGTATCSATCATCAATACCGGGGCGAAATACGATACCAAGGCATTTAAGAAATCAGTTGGACTGAACGGAGTTGGTACCAAAGCCGTGAAYGCTCTTTCTGCYGCCTTTCTAGTGCAGTCAGTWAGAGATGAAAAGATCAAGATATCAGAATTTGMAAGGGGTGAACTCACCAACAATGAACGGATTGCTAAATCTCCCAAACGAAAGGGTACCAAGATTGTTTTTACACCAGATGAGACGATCTTTGGAAAGTACCACTACATCAATGAGTATGTGGAGGCAATGCTTTGGAACTATGCCTACCTCAATCCAGGGTTAACGATCAATTACAACGATAAAAAGTTCCATTCGGAAAAAGGACTTCACGATCTGCTCAATCACAATTTGAGTGGGGAGATTCTTTATCCAATTATCCATCTTAGGGGAGAGGACATTGAAGTCGCCATGACTCATGGTGCATCTTATGGTGAGGAATACTATTCCTTTGTCAAYGGACARCAYACGACVCAGGGTGGTACRCACCAGGGTGCTTTCAGGGARGCAGTGGTTAAGACCATAAGGGAATTTTATGGGAAGGATCACGAAGCGGTGGATATACGGTCTTCAATCGTTGCGGCCATCTCTGTCCGGGTTATTGAACCCATATTTGAGTCCCAAACCAAGACGAAGCTTGGTTCCAATGAAATTGAGCCGGGGGGGCAGTCCATGCGGGCATTTATAGCCGATTTTCTYAAAACGGAGCTGGATAATTTCTTGCACAAGAATWCAGAAGTAGCMCAGGTCYTGYTGGCCAARATMAACCGTTCTGARAGAGAGCGMAAGGAGATGTCYGGSATYMGRAARYTAGCSCGYGAYMGRGCSAANAAANGCCAGYTTRCACAATAARAAAYTWCGKGACTGCAARGTTCATTACAATACCGATCAGGAGCAAAGACTAGATTCAACAATATTCATAACGGAGGGAGACTCRGCGAGTGGTTCCATCACCAAGTCCAGRAACGTTGCAACTCAGGCGGTATTTAGCCTGAARGGGAAGCCCCTGAATTCCTATGGTCTCACCAAAAAAATTGTCTACGAAAACGAGGAGTTTAACCTGTTGCAATCGGCATTGAATATCGAAGATGGTTTGGAGGGGCTTCGGTACCACAACATTGTTTTAGCAACTGACGCTGACGTCGATGGTATGCAYATTCGACTYYTGYTRATYACCTTTTTCTTGCAGTTTTTCCCTGATYTRGTSAAAAATGGCCACTTGTATATACTTCAAACACCYCTTTTCCGGGTAAGAAATAAGAARGAAACAATCTATTGCTAYTCWGGAGATGAGAAGAAKAGYGCSATGAAGAAGTTGAARGGCAAACCRGAAATCACCCGGTTCAAGGGACTGGGGGAAATATCACCTCATGAATTYAAGCACTTCATCGGAAARGATATTCGATTGGACCCTGTTATTGTGGGCAAAGATGCATCTCTTAGTGATCTGYTAGCGTTCTATATGGGCAAGAATACGCCRGAACGACAGGAGTTTATTATCGAGAAYCTTGTRGTGGAGAAGGACCWTGTRGATGASGATAGCGAAGAAGTKGAAGAAGWWGWAGAAGYCAGTGAAGAAACCGTAATGTAAATATTTGGWAGAATTGATGTTGGACGACGRGAATATAGARGATYCGGAGGAGGAAGCRGGAGAGGATMRGGAAGAGRCGGGCAATRATGRTTCAGCTGRGGAKGRTGATTCTTCGAAAGWGGATGRTCAGACCAACGGTKTGGAAGARTTAGACRTGGGYGYTGAYGGAGAGCCTCATGACACGATTCATCTCAGCGGCATGTACAAAAACTGGTTTTTGGACTATGCCTCCTATGTTATTCTTGAGAGAGCAGTGCCCAGTATTGAGGATGGCCTAAAGCCGGTCCAGCGACGAATTCTCCATTCCCTTCGAGAGCTTGACGATGGCAGATATCATAAAGTGGCCAATCTTATTGGTCATACGATGAAATACCATCCCCATGGTGATGCCTCAATTGGGGATGCGCTTGTTGCATTGGGACAAAAGGAGCTGCTTATCGATACTCAGGGTAACTGGGGTAATATTCTCACGGGTGACAGAGCAGCTGCCCCAAGATATATTGAAGCACGCCTCACCAGGTTTGCGCTGGATGTTGTTTTCAATCCCAAAACGACGGTTTGGTTGGCATCTTATGATGGTAGATCAAAAGAACCTGAGAAYTTACCGGTAAAATTTCCGCTCTTGCTGGCACAAGGGGTTGAGGGAATTGCCGTTGGGTTGGCCTGTAAAATGATGCCCCATAACTTCAACGAGCTGATTGATGCGAGCATCAAAGCACTGAGGGGTAAAAAAGTTGATATYCTYCCTGAYTTTCCMACYGCMGGRATGGCRGATTTYTCTCTGTACAATGAGGGGCTGAGAGGTGGTAAGATTCGRGTTCGGGGWAAGATATCCCAAKTGGACAARAAGACATTGGCCATCACCGAAATTCCCTTTGGSTCTACCACTACAAGYCTGATTGACAGYATTATCAAGGCCAATGWCAARGGTAAGATCAAGATCANAAAGGTTGAGGACAATACAGCTGAATTTGTTGAAATTTTRATTCACCTGCCRGCAGGTACGTCTCCTGATAAAACAATTGATGCGCTGTATGCATTTACAGATTGTGAKACGTCAATCTCACCAAACTCCTGTGTGATTGAGGATGATAAACCTGTATTTATTTCAGTCAATGAAATTCTGARMATATCCGCTTCTCATACCCAGGATTTGCTACAACAGGAGTTGGAGATTCGCAAAGCGGAATTGGAGAATCAATGGCAYTATCTATCCCTTGAGAAGATATTTATTGAGAATAGGATTTACCGCGATATTGAAGAGTGTGAAACGTGGGAGGCCGTGATTGCHGCGATTGACAAGGGATTAAAGCCCCATGTGAAGAAGTTGAAGCAGCCGGTGACTGAGGATGACATTGTCCGGTTAACTGAGATCAAGATCAAACGGATTTCGAAGTTTGACGCTGCTAAAGCAGACAACAATCTCAAGAGGATTGAGGATGAGCTTAAGGAGGTRAAAAACGATCTGGAGAATATAATTGACTATGCCGTAGAGTACTTTAAAGAGCTCAAGAAGAAGTATGGCAAGGGGAGGGAGAGAAAGACTGAAATCAARTCTTTTGATACGATTGTYGCATCGAAGGTAGCTGTGGCCAATGTCAAACTSTATGTGAATAAGGAAGAGGGTTTTGCAGGTTATRCAATGAGAAAGGATGATTTTGTTTGTGATTGCTCTGATATAGACAACATTATCGTTTTTCGCCGGGATGGAACCATGACTGTTACCGGTATCACCACCAAGGCATTTGTAGGTAAGGATGTGGAACATATCGCGGTGTTTAAAAAGAATGACACGCGTACCATCTACAATATGATTTACCAGGATGGTCCACGCGGTAATGTGATGATGAAGCGTTTTGCCGTTACTGGGGTAACACGTGACAAAGAGTAYGTRTTAACAAAGGGAAGAGAAGGCTCMARRRTGCTKTATTTTACGGCAAATCTCAATGGTGAGTCGGAGGTAGTATTGGTTAACCTCAGGCCGAAGCCTAAACTTAAGAAAACAAGAATTGAGCTTGATTTTGGCGAGTTGGCSATCAAAGGGCGYGGYGCAGGGGGTAATATCCTTACAAAAAATGCRGTTACAAAGATCRTACAGAAGGAAAGAGGYCTRTCAACCCTGGGAGCCAGGAAAATATGGTTCGACGATTCCGTTCAGCGGCTGAATGTTGATRAACGTGGGGACTTCCTGGGYGAGTTCTCGGGAGATGATAAGATMCTGACAATCATGCAATCCGGCGAATTCCAGTTATATCCCTATAACCTCTCGACCCATTTTGAGGARGATATGATCTTSATTGAAAAATGGAATCCGCATAAGGTCATCTCAGCTATTTACTATGATGGTGGGAAGAAGGAGTATTTTGTAAAGCGGTTTGCACCTGATCAACATGGCAAGAAGATACCGTTCATTTCAGAACACGATGACTCCTTCCTGGAGAGGGCGGTACTGGACAAATACCCGATGGTAGAGTTGACATTTGCCAAACAGAAAATAGGAACTACAAGGAGCAACGAGCAAATTAATCTCTATGAATTTATCTCTGTGAAGGGAGTTAAGGCTCTCGGTAACCGATTGTCAGTGYATAAGGTGAAGAACATTGAGTTTATCGATCCCCTGGAAGATGATACGGACTATGACGCGTTGGCATCAGAAGTAACGGGTGAACCTGGGGACGGGGAGTCTGACGATCABATAGCGATCGAAAACGACCTGGACGGATCCGTTGACGAACCTGAAATAACAGATGAGCTGAGTGATGRGGAGACCGATTCACCAAAAAAAGCTCCTGTGGTGACTGAGGACGTGGTAGAAGAAAATAAGGAAGAGGCGGAGAACATTCCCAAACCTTCAGCCTCAAAGGCTAAGTCCGGAAAAAAGGCGRTTACAAACGGCAAGGGCGATTCCCAGATTAAATTGGATTTGTAATATTAAATCGCGACTTTGCCTCGCTTTAGCACGATTTATCCGTCTATATGGATACACACCCCTTGTCGTGTCTTTTACATTAATATATTTGGTATCACCTTAAATTAGTGTCTTTATTAGGTTGATAGAATGATTCATACTCAACGGAAAAAGGTAAATCAGTTTAATTAACTCTGAGTTGCGAWRRWWGRRGWSATAAAAATGAAAGAATGAGAAGATATTTTATRGTAGGGGCTTTATTGTTGTTTGGAGGAATATATACTTCACRGGCTCAGTTGAATATGACATTGTTAGGTGGGAAAACCTATGCAAACGAACTTAACGATATCTGGGGTTATGTTGATTCTCTTGGAAATGAGTACGCACTGGTAGGCGTACAGGATGGCATATCCGTCGTAGATGTAACCGACCCGGCAAATCCGACAGAGATATGGTGGTTCAACGGCCCTTCTACAACGTGGAGGGATTTGAAAGTTTGGAATAAGCACTGTTATGTGACAAATGAGGCCAGTCAGGGGCTTTTCATAATTGATCTAAGTGGTCTGCCAGATGTTACCATGCCGGCAACGGCGAATTACACTGGATCCACCTATCCTTTCGGAAGAGCTCATAATTTATTTATTGATGAGAATGGCGTTGCTTATGTCATGGGATCGAATTATGGTAGTGGCGGAGCCATTATGCTTGACGTTAACACGGATCCAATGAATCCCATTGAATTGGGCGTTTTTGATACTTACTATCTGCACGATGGRATGGTTAGGGGAGATACGCTCTGGGGTGCGGCAGTAAATAACGGTTTTTTTGTTGTTGTCTCGGTATTAAACAAGAGTAATCCGATAATCCTTAATACACAGAACACACCCAGTAATTTTACCCATAATTGTTGGATCTCTGATGATGGAGATTATCTCTATACTACTGATGAAACATCAAATGCCTTTATTGCTTCTTATGATGTTTCAAATCCCGGCAACATTAAGGAGCTGGATAGGGTAAGGTCCAATCCTGGATCGGGTACTATTCCGCACAATACRCATTTCATGAATGAGTACCTCATCACTTCCTATTACCGGGATGGTGTGACGGTACATGATGTYACCTTCCCGGATAATGTCATTGAGGTTGCCAACTATGATACGTATGCCGGATCAGGCAATGGATTTAACGGAGCTTGGGGCGTTTACCCATGGCTTCCGTCGGGGAATATCATTGTGTCAAATATTGAGGATGGACTGACTGTTCATGGAGTGACGTATGTGAGGGGTTGCTATCTGGAAGGTACGGTAACCGACCTATTCACTTTTGGCGCGATTACCAATGCAACGATCACCATCCTGGGAACTTCTAAATCCACTACTTCTGGTATAACCGGGGGATACAAAACAGGTTTAGTTGATGCCAATACYTATAATGTGGCGTTTTCTGCTCCTGGTTATATTTCGGATACATTGTCCGCAATTTTGACAAACGGTGTTGTAACAATAGTGGATGTGCAGCTCTCCTCACAACCTTCATTTACGTTAACCGGCTCGGTGCAGGAGACGAGTACAGGTAATCCAATTGCCAATGCAGAGATAAGCATTGTTAATTCTGATTTTACATTCAATATGACTTCCGATGGATCTGGTAATTTTACTATTCCGACATTCTTTTCGGGAACCTATGATGTAATCGTGGGTAAGTGGCTGTATATTACCAATTGCTCCAACAGCCTGGTAATAGATCAGGCAACGGGTAATTTGCTATACTCGCTCGACTCCGGCCTCTATGATGACTTTAGCTTCGATTTCGGTTGGACGRTYRRCTCAACAGCTTCAACYGGCTTCTGGGAGATAGGGGAGCCATTGGGTACAACCTATAATGGTGATCCAGCTAATCCTGAARTAGATGTCCAGGGAGACTGTGGGGATCAGGCCTATGTAACAGGTAATTCCGGAACGGGAGCTGGWGATGATGACWTAGATGATGGAATGACAACRTTGACGTCTCCAATCATGAACCTGATGGGATACACTGACCCTTATCTTGAGTATTACAGCTGGTTTTTTAATGCGGGTGGATTTGGTGCAGTTGATGATACCATGAGAATCTATCTCAGTAATGGAACGACGTCTGTATTAATAGAAGAAATCTTTGCTCCGGCAAATCCGGTTTCCTGGGTTTATAACCGGCTGAGGATACTTGATTCGATCTCCCTTTCGGATTCCATGACTGTTGTTGTAGAAGCTGCCGATGCTCAATCTGGTGATGGACATCTTGTTGAAGCGGGATTTGATATGTTCCAGATTTACGATTCAATTATTCTRTCTACCTCAGAAATAGGCGCTATGGAATTGGAATTCGCYGCTGTCCCAAATCCATTTTCGGGATCCCTGGAAATCACCTATAATTTAGATTCTGAAGCCGCCGATGCCGCTGTGATTGAAATGCGTGATGTAGCTGGTCGAATCGTCTTTTGGAAGTCCTTAAATGCGACTGCCGGCACCATAACCATTGATGCAAAACTGGCCAAAGGCGTTTATTTTGTTCAGCTGGTGAATGGTGGAGAGGTTTTAAAGTCCTTGAAGGTGGTTAAAGCTTAATGCCGACCTGCCCTCTGTTTCCTGATGAAAATATACTGACCGCCAGCATCTCCGGTGTTTTTGACAGGCTGCAATTGAGGAGATTGATCCGAGTTATTGGTTACCGGTATTTTTAAATCTCCAAATAACTGTCCGGCATCAAAATACTTGCTTTCATTGTTCCTCAGTGATCTCAGCAGATAGTAGGTGAAAACAGAATGGCCATCCCTGCCTCCGTCCATTACGGGCTCAATACCCCCCGATGTCATCGCCTGCCTCGACTCCAACCTATTCACTTTCTCATAGTACTTTTCTGATTCTTCAAAGGGAACDGAAATCGTATTTCCCCTGAAGATATCACCGCTAAAACAGGCATCTGCAATCAGGAGTGTATGTCGGGCTTTAATGGCCCCGAGAAAGGTTTGTATATCCGAGTTGGAAATATACTTGTAGGTAGAGGCTGACTCCGCGTCCACGGGCACCCAAAATCCTTTGTTTAACTCCTTTTTRAATTCTCCGTGGCCCGAATAAAAGATAAATACGTTATCAGTTTCCTTGACATTTTCAACCAGGCGTTCCAGTGCCTTGATAATATTCTCTGCCGTTGCATCTTCGTCATAAAGGGATGTGATTTCATCCATTTTATAGTTGGTTCGAAGAACATCCTCAACAGCTTTGGCATCGCTAACGGCATTGACCAACGGTGTCCAGGTACCTTTGTATGAATCAATTCCAATTATTAAAGCATGGTATTTCCCTATACCTATTGGCTGGCTGGTCGTCGCAACATTCAGGCCCTTTAAGGGAYCCCCGGATCCTCTGTACTCCCGGGTTTCAACTGGCTTCTTAGGTGGCTCGGGGTGGGGCTTATGGGCTTCGACGGCATGTGCCAGGAGCTTGGTAATATTCCTCTGCTTTTTGCTTTTTGCATAATAGATAGCATTGTGACCCGCGTCATCCTCCGTTCCAATATCTGCCCCATTGTGTATGAGGACCTTTGCTGCCTTTTTCTCTTCGTAGATTACTGCAGAGATCAGGGCGGTTCGGCCAATGTTATTTTGCGCGTTTAAGGAAGCACCAGCCTTAATCAGAACTTGCAGTACTTCAKSGTGMCCTTTRGAGGCCGCAACAAYCAGAGCRGTAGATCCTTCCTTGTTTTTATARGTTAWATCAGCACCCGCATCAATTAGCTGTTCCACAATCCTGCTTCGGCCCACAAGTGTGGCAAACATCAAAGGTGTGCGCCCATTTTCATCCTGTGCATTTATATCTTTGCCTTTAGCAATCAACTTCTCTATCCTGGAAATGTCACCTTTTTCAATCGGTTTGTTCCAAATCTTGTATTGTGCATGGACGGATTGAGATACTCCAATAAGGAACAACGCAAACAGCAGGATACGTAATGGTGAAGCTTTAGGCATTAGCATAGGACTTTCAACTGTCAAAAGTACTAATTATCATATCTCCTGCTGAAAGGGATGAGCGCTTATACTGTCAAGGCTTTACACCTGCACACCAATAACACAGATATCATCAATCTGCTCTCCGTCACCTTTCCAGTTCTCTATACTTGCATTTATTTCAATTCCCTGATTATGAATTGGAGATTCTTGAATTGAGTCGAGCAATTTAAGCACCCGTTTGGGGCCATACTTCTTGTCCCTCGGTCCACCAAATTGATCTTGCCATCCATCGCTGCATGTATAAATGGTATCACCCGCTTTTAAATGTATCTCATGCGTGTTGAACGGGATTTCTTTTCCCCCAAATGATGATACCGGCTGTCTATCTGTTCTGAATTCCACCAGGTTATCTCCATGATAACGCATGGTATCATCCGAAGCGGCCTTTGCTCTAACACCTTGCCTATAGAGATAAAGTGGGTTATACGCGCCGGCAAAGCTCAATATCTTCTTCTTTTTGTCCCAAACGCAAATGACCCCGTCCATACCATCCATGGATTGGCCAGCTTCCCCGCCACTGATGGCATTAATGATGCCTGCTTTGAGCATATCCAGGATTTCTCCAGGTTTGATTACCCGTTTCTCTATAATAATCTCATTCAACAGGCTGCTACAGATCATACTCATAAAAGCACCCGGGACGCCATGTCCTGTACAATCAGCAACCATCCAGATCACTTTAGAATCCGCTGTTRCATAAAGCCAATAGAAATCACCACTCACGATGTCCTTGGGTTTAAAAAGAACAAAATGATTTTTYAGGTGATAKGAGCAAAATTCCTTTGAAGGCAAAATGCCCTGTTGAATCCGTTGGGCGTATCTGATGCTGTCAGTGATGTCTTTGTTCTTTTCTTCAATGATTTCTTTTTGAACGGTGATTTCCTCGTTCGCATTTACCAGGACAAGTTGCTGATTTTCTATAGTACGCTTCTGGCTTTTGATAAGCTGGAAACGGGTATAGAGCACAATCGCAAATAACAGGACAAGGGCTAAAATTCCCATSAGTCCTTTATTCACAGTATTGCGTTTTTCAATTTCCAAATCCTGYAGRGCGATSAYCTGCCTGTTCTTTTCACTCTCATACTTTTGCTGAATTTCCGTGATTTGGGCATGCGTCTCTGCATTGTGCAAGCTGTCTTGCATCTGAACGTTTAAACTGAGGTATTCATAAGCTTTTTGATAATCTCTCTTCTGTACATACAGCAGGCTCAATGTTTGGGAGGCGCGTCTGATAATTTGCGGATCACCTTCAGTACGGCTCATTTTTAGTGACCGTTCGCAATATTCAATMGCCTTGTCAAATTGCCCKGTCTCTCCGTAGATAATTGCGATATTRTTGAGGGTATTGGCAAGGGGTTTTAGCGCRCCTATTTCCTTCTGGAGTTTCACGGCCTTCAGGTAATATTCCAGGGCTTGCCCATTTTGCCCATCCGCTTCATATATAGCGCCCATATTATTCARTGAATTGGCWATGCCATGTCGGTCATTGATCTCCCTYCTGATTCTCAAGCTTTTCTGGTAGTAAATAATGGCCTTTTTTAGTTCAGTCCTGGTTTTATAAGTCAGTCCAATATTGTTTAACACCCGGGCCACYGCTTTTTTGTTACCCAGTTCTTTCTCCATCACCAACGATTTGTTATAGTACTCCAGGGCCTTTTCATGCTGATTCTGGTTGAAATACACATGTCCTATATTATTTAAAGCGACCGCAATTCCCGGTTGATCATCAATCTGCTCACAGAGCTGCAGACTATAGTGGTAAGACTTCAACGCCTGCTCCAGCTTGCCGCGCGCTTCATGAAAAAAGCCCATATTGTTCAGTGCACCACCACGGCTCACCCTGAAAGCGTCCAGGACCTTTCCAGTTGAGGTCTCTAAATTTTTATCTGTTAAAGTGAGGGCCTGTTGAGTGAGACTTTCCGCCTCATACATATCTGTAACGTATACGATTTCCGCCAGGTTGAGGTACACCTGGGCTCTTAGGGTATCATGCAATTCTCCCTCYAARGCKCTGTAYARAGAATCTACAATTGCTCYACTGCCTTGAACATTTGACACCCAKACGGTGCAGATGATCAGTACAAAAGTTGGAACARTCCGGATCACTGAAGTTTATTGTGGGTGCCATCGCAATATGGCGGGTTYYYGGTCTGTTTGCACCCACAGAACCAAATAGTTTTCTTCTCCGTGAATTCTATCTTAACTGATCTCAGTGTGGAGTTACCCCTATGGGTATTGTCACAACGCGGTTGGTCCTTGCTGAGTCCACACGAACACCAGGAGTATCTGCCGGGTTCCACCTCAACTTCATAAGGCCCTTTCTGCGCAATTTGAGGTTCTTTAAACACAATATTGAATCATCAGTTTCCCGATAAATATAATCAGAAATACCTAAGGTGGCTACAGGCAATCTGTTTAAAGCAGATGTTGGGGTTGATTGCCTGTGAGCTTTGCTGCCATTTTGCAGCAATATTAATTACAGATCTCAAAATCAAAGATCACAAATTGAATTGTGAGATACGTGTTGAAAAGTCTGAGCAAATACGCCCGGTCTTATTCTGAAGAATCTTTGACTTTAACCTATTTTCGGAATAGCCAAATAAACAGCATAATCATGAAGATTAAGAAGGTTCTCGTAGCAAATCGTGGAGAGATTGCGATCAGAATATTCCGCGCCTGCGTTGAAATAGGTATTAAAACGGTAGCGATTTATACCTATGAGGACAGATATTCTCAACACAGGTACAAGGCGGATGAGTCCTATCAAATTGGAAAAGATGACGAACCCTTAAAGCCCTATCTCGATATTGATGAAATTATTAAYGTAGCGGTATCAAAGGGAGTGGATGCCATACATCCGGGCTATGGTTTTCTCTCAGAGAATGCAGAATTCGCCCGGAAATGTGCGGACAAGGGCATTATCTTCATTGGTCCTTCGCCTCAGGTAATGTCTCAACTGGGGGATAAGTTAAAGGCCAAGGCAATCGCGATAAAGAACAAAATTCCAATTATCGAGAGCAATAAAAAGGATCTTAAAAACCATAAGGTTGCAATTGCTGAAGCAAAAAGCATTGGATTTCCTGTTATGCTAAAAGCCGCTTCCGGAGGGGGAGGGCGTGGTATGCGCGTTATTCGTAAGGCTTCGGAAATTGAAAACGCCTTCGACGAAGCTCGGCGGGAGGCGGTGAATGCATTTGGGGATGGTACCCTGTTTTTGGAGAAGTTTGTCGAAGCACCCAAACATATAGAGGTACAGATAGTSGSMGAYAAYSAYGGCAATRTRRTTCACYTSYWYGAACGCGATTGTTCGGTGCAACGGMGGTAYCAAAAGGTTGTTGAGATGGCACCTTCCTTTGGGCTTTCGGAGGAAACCAGGCAAAAACTATACGACTATGCTCTYAGGATWRCSTCAGCTGTCAACTATAATAATGTTGGAACCGTAGAATTCCTGGTGGATGGGGCAGGGGATATCTATTTTATTGAGGTAAATCCACGCATCCAGGTGGAACAYACGGTAACTGAAATGGTGACWGGGATTGACCTGATCAAAGCTCAGATGTTTATTGCCGGKGGATACAAATTGTCGGACACTCAAATAAAAATTGCAAGTCAGGATGAAATTCGGGTGAACGGGTATGCCATCCAGTGTAGAATTACCACCGAAGATCCGGAGAGCGATTTTCAACCGGATTATGGAACGATCATTACCTATAGAAGTGCRGCAGGATTTGGAATCCGGTTGGATGTAGGTAGCCTGTATCTTGGTGTAACCGTAAGCCCGTTTTTTGATTCCATGCTGGTTAAGGTATCTGCACATTCACGCACACTTGATGGAGCATGCCGCAAGATGAACAGGGCGCTTAAAGAGTTTAGGATTAGGGGGGTTAAGACCAATGTMCAGTTCCTGGAGAATATCGTCAACCACGACGAGTTTAGATCTGGAGGTGCRACTGTYGATTTCATTCAGAAACGCAGGGAACTGTTCAAATTTGATCAACGGCTGGATAGAGCTACCAAGGCGGTCAAATACCTGGGTGAGGTAATCGTAAATGGCAATCCTGACGTAAAGTACATTGATAAATCCCGAAAATTCATGACGCCGGTCGTACCGGCATATGAGCCCTATAGTCCCTTTCCRAAAGGTACCAAGGATAGATTGACCAAATTGGGACCTGAGGGGTTTGCAGCCTGGCTTAAGAAGGAGAAGAAGATTCATTTTACGGATACAACGATGCGAGATGCACACCAGTCATTATTGGCAACCCGGATGCGGACCTATGATATGATGAAGGTGGCGGAGAGTTATGCGAAGAACCATCCACAAACTTTCAGTATGGAGGTTTGGGGTGGTGCGACCTTTGACGTGTGTCTGCGGTTCCTGCATGAAAATCCCTGGAAGCGTCTCGCTGAGTTGAGAGGAGCGATGCCCAATATCTTATTACAGATGTTGATCCGGGGATCAAATGGGGTAGGGTATTCGGCTTATCCTGACAATCTCATCGAGTCTTTTGTWGAGAAGTCATGGGACACAGGTGTTGACCTGTTCAGGATTTTTGATTCCCTCAACTGGATGAAAAACATAGCACCATGCATCAAGTATGTGCGTAAAAGAACTGGRGGGCTCGCRGAGGGTGCYATCTGTTAYACSGGMGATATCCTTGAYAGCTCCAGGACAAAATATACCCTGRAMTACTATCTTCATTTAGCYAARCAGATAGAGGAYGCAGGTGCRCATATRCTTGCGATYAAGGATATGGCGGGYCTGCTTAAACCCTATGCGGCTACTGAACTCGTAACCGCTTTGAAGGCTACCGTTAAAATTCCCATTCACCTGCACACGCACGACACTTCTTCCATTCAGGCTGCTACCTATCTCAAAGCYGTTGAAGCCGGTGYTGATGTGATTGATGTTGCGCTCGGTGGATTATCGGGATTGACCTCGCAGCCAAATTTCAATTCGATTGTAGAAATGTTGAGATCAGATCCACGCCATCATGATTTTGACATCAAATCGTTAAACGCATTTTCAAACTACTGGGAAAATGTGAGGGACTTCTATTACCCRTTTGAATCTGGGCTTAAAGCBGGAACTGCTGAGGTCTTTATGCACGAAATTCCGGGTGGACADTACTCAAATCTCAAGCCVCAVGCCATGGCTCTGGGBTTGGGGGATAAATTTGATTTGATCAAGCAAACCTATGCTGAAGTGAACGAAATGTTTGGAGATGTRGTGAAGGTAACACCAAGTTCAAAGGTGGTGGGGGACATGTCCTTGTATATGGTGTCAAAYGGTCTGTCAAAGGAAGATGTTCTGCAAAAAGGCGATCAAATCTCCTTYCCTGARTCAGTTCAGGCCTACTTTAAAGGTGACYTGGGGCAACCCGTTGGTGGATTTCCGAAGAAACTGCAAAAGATCAWATTAAAAGATAAGAAGCCGTACACGAATCGCCCAAAYGCMCATTTGGAKCCGGTGGATTTRGACAAAGAGTATGGAGAGTTTCTGAAGAGATTTCAACCTAAGTTTGACAGAGAACTGCACTTCACRGACTTTTTGTCGTTYAAATTGTATCCCAAGGTTTATGAAGATGCCTGGACGGCACACTTGAATTACGGTGACATTGCAAAGATCCCTACTAAGAATTTCTTCTTTGGTATGGAGYTAAACGAAGAAACTATYGTGGAGATAGCTCCTGGRAAATCCATCATTGTTAAACTRCTTTCAYTGGGGCCGCCAAATGAAGATGGTATACGTACSGTTTTCTTTAAGRTAAACGGCCAAACACGCAATATCGATGTGCTGGATAAGTCACTGGGTATYGAGAAAGTAGAGAATGCAAAAGCTGATGCTGCTAACCCTAAGGAAATTGGGGCACCGTTGCAGGGGCTGCTGTCCAGGGTATTGGTCAGGAAGGATCAGAAAGTTAAGCGAAACCAACCTTTATTTGTCATAGAAGCCATGAAAATGGAGACTACCATTACTGCTCCTGAAAACCTGAGGATTAAAACAATTAATTTGAAAGAAGGGATGATGGTAAATACCGATGATCTGGTGATCACCTTAAATTAATAAAGGATAGGGGGATAGGAAAGAAGCCTGGGAGCTTTACAATAGATTGCAAACAGAAAATTAACGTTCCAGCTATCTATCTATTTGACATACCAGGAGCCATYCTCTTCATCTTTGCAGATCTCTTCTTGTGATCGCTTTTAGATCCACACGCCTGATTGGAAGGTGCACAAGATGTTCCTARAAATGCTATCAACGCCGYAAACAAAAGTATCTTCTTCATATTCTTATGGTATCAATGTTTAACTACTATATAGTCGAACTTATTTGAAATTGGTTGCTCTCAGTTAYGTAAAGGTATCAATTATATTGGTTGTTCTAATCGAGCTRATYSATTTTATTTACAATGTTCATTCATTGCCTCTCTGGAGGCTYTRAAGTCCATGCTCTTYGATTTCTTCAAATCCTTGCAACCGCCGTTCGGGTCGCCCATAAATATTTTGCACATGCCCCGGCCGTGATATGCCTCCGCATATTCTTGATTCAGGATTATYGTCTTATTGTAATCAAGTCGCGCCTCCTKATATAATTTCTGTTCAAACTTGGCATTTCCTCTGTTAAACCATGCATAATCCGCATTTTTATCCAATTCAATTGCCTTATTGTAAGCATCAATAGCAAGATCGTAGTTCTTTTTAAAGAGCTGTTTGTTTCCTTCAAAATACCAGGCATACGACGACTTCTGCGCMAGCAAGGTGCTTGAAGAGAGAAACATCAAGCAAATAATAAGTAATCCTCTAAATGACATGATTKCGGTTTTAAACARGAAAAGATRCAAATATAAAATTCTCTTTACTTCAATTGCAAAAAGAGTACCAGCTTATCCGGACCGAACATRTCAAAAGAATAACTTATTTAATAGTRAACTTTTGAGCRTAGCTTACATTTTCACCAACAATGTGAACCATGTAAACTCCCTTTGTTAAATCAGTTAAATCCAAGGCTACATTTTGGTGGACCATTTTCATGTCATCATACATGAAGACCAATTGACCCAGGATATTGCGAACTGTAATRTCAATTTCATCTAGCTCAACATTACTGAAATCCATTTTCAGCATCCCTTTATTTTCAAATACCAAGAAACCAGGCGTCGAATTGTTCGACCCGGAAATTCCAACACTCTCAAAGACGGTAATAGTATTGGAAGTCATGCTGGAACAGAGCCCGTTGAAGGCTGTCATTTTAACTTCGTAATCTCCTGCTTCAGGGAATGTGTACAGCGGGTTAGCTAGCGYTGACAATTCACCATTYCCAAAATCCCATGTATAAGTACTGGCACCCACAGAGATATTGTTGAATTGTATGCTGCCACCAAGTGATATGGTAGAACTMGGTACTGTGTATCCAGCCATCACCTGCAACCCSGCYTCYACAACTAAATCCAYCTTATCAAGTGTACATCCATTCCAATCCGTAGTTGTTACAGAGTAGGTGCCAACCRTTAATCCGGTTCTCACAGGATCTGTAGCGCYATCTGACCAAAGGAATTGGTAAGGCAACACGCCACCTGCWGTCGTTAAAATGATGGAGCCATCACCGAGCCCCTCACATGATTCATTTGAAATGCTGACTGAATTAACAAGCTGCCCGGGGCTGGCTATCTGGTAAGTCTCAGTCAAAGAACATCCATTRTCATCMAGAATTGTGAYYTCATAATTACCATCTGCCAGGTCATCTATGTCTTCTGTTCCYTTTCCATTGGTCCAYTGATAAACATAAGGCGGAGTGGCCCCTGATACAGTCAAGTCAATTATACCCGTTTCGTCCCCATTGCACARTGGTTSTGTAATCATTTCAGTGCTGGTCAACTCGCTAGGTTCTGTTACAGAATARGTCTGGGTAACAACCGGACAAATGGAACTGGTAGTATTGATGACTACTGTATAATTTCCCGGAGAAAGTCCTGTGATWGTATCTGGCCCACTCRTTATAGAMGAAACCTGAATTGAATTRTTGTYTTCATCAAACCAGTTATAAGTGACATTACCACCGGGAGCGYTGGCAACAATTTGACCGTTACTCATATCCTTGCARGTGATATYRGTGATCKCAGCCGTAATTGYGCCACCAATATGCAACATAAACCTCGGGGGCAGATTATTTAGACCTTGCTGCGTAAAAGTGTAGGAGCTATTAACCCGTAGATCTGTAAAGGTATTGGTGAATACATCTTCAAGCAGGATACACGAACCTTCAGGCATAAAGTCGAGGTTGGCCTTGATTGTATAGGTTTTTGTGGCGACGTTATCTGAAAAACCAATGCGTACCGGAATTGTCATATCTCCTGCAAATTCAGGAATACTGTTAATACTTAAATCAACGGGAATACTATCCGCTGTTACCGTCGAAATATTTGCTTTTTTCTTATTGAGGCTGTACATGCCATAAGCATCAAGCAGTGGGTCATATAGCTGAGTAGCCTGGTCATTAATTCTGATCCTCGTGGAGTCGATCATGCCATTGCCGCTCAAGGTCAGGCACATACCTGGCCAGGGTGTAGTTTTATAGAAATTGTTGCCATCMGTGGTTTTGTCACTTTCATTGAAAGTTACAGTACCTCCTCCCGGAACGTCATTTTTGACCCAAAAGGCCTGCATAGAYGGAATTTTGYTGCCAGACAATTGATCGTATGGTATGTAGGAGTCACCRTTTGGATCCCACACATAGGCAAAGGGYCGCACATTGGATAAAABWACACYATCCCAKWAWATRTCAGAKGGGWAGGGGTTYCCWATRARGTTCCACCCATCTTCATCATCAGCAGTCGCCGGATCATCCGTATAACTTGTAGAAACTACCTGTGCTCCCGTCGTGGCTGGGGCTGTCAGGTCAACAGTCTTGGTGATCGCCGATCCCAAGGCATCTCCAACCCACATAAAAAAGCCCTTTCCTACTCCCAGACCATCACCAGTACCAGAAGGAGCTTCATATCCAATGTCCTTCAAGCCAAATAGGGTTTCGTTGTAAGTAAAAACTGAGATAAAAGGATTGGGTGGATCATTGCTTCCGGGGAATCCAGACATCACTATCTCCACATTCCAATCAGAGAGTGAAGATCCTGATACGGGTGAGGTCATTATTCTCCAGTCATCATCACCGGCGATATAGCGCTGCATAGTGATATCTCCGGAAATTGCACCGCCTGTAATTTCTCCAATGTTGGCCGTTCCGGAGGAGTTGGAAATCAGTGTAAAGACCTGTCCGCCAGTACTAAATGTTCCAGACGTTAACGACAGCGTTCTGGTCAAATCCATTGCTCCTGTCAGAGCAACGCCCGCCGCATTACTGATGGTCAGATTATAAAAAGCCGCTTTTGTAGATCCTGCAACAGTCTGCGCAGTTGTGCCATTGAARGTCACCATTCCRGTTTGTTGGTTGAAGGTGCCATTATTTGTCCAGGTCCCGCCCACATTAATGTTATCACTTGCACCGGCCGTTTGAACTGTGCTTGTGCTTGAAATCGTRATGTCATTAAATRTTTCCCCTGCCGCATTGGTAATTGTTTGGACTCCAGAAGCSGTAAACGTTACGCTGCCASCACGAGCCTTGAAAGTACCGCCSGWGTTTGTCCAATTTCCACCTACATTCATGTTAAAGCCATTGGCGTCCAAAACCTTTCCYGCGCCAATAATTACATCACCTCCTACAACCATGTTTATATTTAGTTTTGTAGAGTCGSCYCCATTGTTGGCTAAGTTGTAATARCCGCCACCTCCCGGGTCTTTRACTTGCTGGGTTGACGTACCATTGTAATTGACYGTGTTGCCCGTAGCAGAAGCGTTAAGGGTACCAATRATCAGCACRTCACGGCTKAYGGTCAGCGTAGAGTTATCACCYTGCGTCCAGGTTGARCCYGCATTGGCACCWACYARRTTKCCRCCWGTTGTYARRGAACCATTGTTGGTAACKGTAATGTTGCTTAAAATACGAACATCCCCGGTTCCCGCYCTTGTTAGCGTKGCWGTACCYAGGATYGATTTGTCCCCATTTCTGATTCTAATGGTRCCTGTATTGCCTATTGTTCCAGTGCCGGAAATGGTGGAGCCTATGCCATCCAGGTGAATGTCTCCAGAACCAATCACCGTACCATTATCAAYAAAATTTTCATCGATTATAAAGGTGAAATCATTGTCGAAAATGGCACCATCCSCTAYGGTCARGCGATTCACAGTGTCGTTAGCRGTGGTGGCAATAATGTCGGGAGCGATAATAATRACATTATCGACAGCAGTGGGYACACAGTTACAGTCCCATACRCTGGCGGTTGTCCAGTTKCCACCACCAAGCCCGGTACTGGTAATCAGCCCGGATATTTGCARTGGTAAATCAACGGCDGGAGCAGAACCRCAAGCTGTACTTGCCACAACGCGCACTATATCAGTCCCTGTMGCAGTCCAGTTCACTCTRATGCTGTCGCTTCCCTGYCCAAAAACAATRGCTCCATTCCCGTTCACAACAGACCATGCGTAACTATAGCCAGGTCTTGGTATCACGGTATATGGATCCGTAGCGGATTGTTGAGGCGCAGTGTTGCCGGTAATGGCRGAAGTCGGTAAGCTATGAATGTTAACAGCCGTGTCGCGGGGTGCTCCGGCAATACAGGCATCCACCTCTGTAACCCTAACCGTACCRATCTGTCCGGTACCTCCCCAGTCAACTGTGATGCTGTTSGTGGTRCCWCCACTAGCCTGTGTGCCGCCAATAATTACCCAGAAATAAGTGTTTCCTGTRTGAAGRTCWACWGARTAMGGAGARCCCRAYGYAYTYGTGCAAACAGAATCTGCTCCACTTATAGCTGAAGTCGGGGGACCAGCACAGGCAGTGGTATCRCCAAATGCAAACTCGCCAAAMCCACTGAGGTTATTTCGTTTTGATGTACTGGTRACCGGATCAGCTGCCACATGGKTGCCCCATCCSGTGTTAGCCCACGCGCCTCCRGATGCTCTTTTCAGGATGCGAGTCTCRGCGACCATGGTRAAACTGGTAAATCCACTRCCAATCAGCTCCAGGTTGTAATCGGTRCTTGATAACCCGTTAGGTACCARSGTCCAATAYCCTTCTGTAAATGTGGTGTCAATCGTGTAKGCACCGTCAACAATRGGCACGCCGTTATTGCCAGGTGCWGCTGTCGCAAATGCTCCKGTCAGTCTTCCGTTTGTAGMYAAAGTGTTTAACGTAAGATTTACMGGTCGGTAATTACCRGAAGTTCCCACGGGATAYAAAACAGGAGGTGCAGGATCAGCYGGGGTGTTGAACCACCTTTCAAAATTACCGATAATGGTACCGGAAGTACGGCTCAAGGWYCCTACRTTGGCSGCTCCTGTCCCCAACGTMAGCGTTCCTGAAGAAGCRTCAATGTTACCGGCGGTCATTGTGAGTGTGCCGSCAATCGTTACGTTGTTAYTTAATGTRAKKACACCTGCTGATTTRTTGACAGTGAAACYGTTAAATGTTTCTCCAGMTGCATTGGTCAATGACTGAGCGCCCGAGCCATCCATGGTAACAGTACCGCTTTGYCGGTTAAATGTTCCCGTATTGTTCCAGTTACCAGCTAAATCAATGCTGTAGTTATTGGCCGCATCCACATCGAGGGTACTGCTTATGGTCAGGTCGCCATCCACATTAACATTACACTCCAGGGTTTTGGTRCYGGAACCYGCMGCTGTGAGATGATAATACTGCCCCGAACTSGGACATTTTACKGTTTGACTTGCGCTGCCAGTRTAACCAACAGTATTCCCCGTCGCRGATGCATTTAATATTCCGGTTGTAAGCAGGGCGCCACCCGCATTCAGGGTSGAGTTGGCYTSGTTTGTCCAGCCCGCGGTACCRTCAAGTCCRATAATATCACCGCCGAACGTGATGCTGCCGAAATTATTTACAATAATTCCCGGGTCTATTCTAATATCCCCAGACGCTTTTGTAAGCGTAGTTGAAGCAATTACCTCCTTTGAGCCTCCTTTAATTTCAATGTCACCGGTATTGGTAATATTGCCTGTGCCACCCCAATACGTTACCGTGCCCTGCAATAAGGTAATGCCAGTTCCACTATGTGTTCCGTGTACAATATAGTCGTATTCTCCGTTCAGATCCAGGGTGAAAGTCGAGTTACTTAGTTCTGATCCCACGCTTATTTCCAAATTGTTGGCGGTAATATTTCCAGTAAGCGTTACAAGGTGCGGACTGTCAATAACCACATTGTCGGTTATAGCCGGTATGCAACTGCAATCCCAGGTGAGTGGGTTAGACCAATCTCCRSTTGTAACGCTGTGTATGCTYTGGTAAATGATTACASTGAGACTACTGGTGTCTGCAGCACCACAACCCGTCGTGGCAACCACCTGAACTTTTCCTGTGTCAGGTCCGGCGCCCCAGTTAACAGTGATCGCATTGGTTGTTCCGCCTGAAGCCTGCGTGCCCTTGGTAATGTACCAATTGTAGGTATAGCCTGGCGTATTGGTTACTGAATAGTCCACTCCAGTWGATGATTCTGCYACSGCWATCCTACCGGTAACTACCGATGTAGGCAGCGTATGAATATTCACAGAAAGATTAACCGTATCAGAGATGCCACAATTATCACTCTCTACAACCTGAACTTTACCGACCTGACCCGGTGCCCCATTCCAATTCACCGTAATGCTGTTGGTATTGGTGCCGCTTACCTGGGTCCCTCCTGTAATTACCCAGATATAAGAGCTATTGGCATGGAGGTCAACCAAATAAGATACTCCAGGGGCTCCTATACACACTGAGTCCAATCCGGTGATTATAGAGGTTAGTGGTGATGCGCATTGTGTCGTATCRCCAAAACAGAATTCGAAACCTGATATRCCACTCATTCCTGTACGTTTTGCAGTACTGGTYGCTGGATTAGCGTTAACGTGAGCTCCVTCCAATGTCCACGGGGACGAGGAGTTTGCACGCTTTAACATTCTTGTCGAATTGTAAACTGTTTGGCTGGTGAATCCATTTCCCGTAAGATCGAGATCATAGCTTGTACTTGTCAATCCGTCTGCCACAGTAAAACTCCAGTAACCCTCGGTAAAAGTGTTTCGGATGGTATCCCCGGTTTCTATTAAGAACAGTCCATTTACGCCGGGGGTTGTGGAAACAAACTCACACAGCAAAGAGCCGGATGTCATTGTGTTCAACGTAACCGATGAAGGACGGTAATCCGTYGATACGCCAATTGGAAATAGTTTATTACCTCCGGTGCTCAGGTATCGCTTAAATCGGCCCAGGATCGTACCGCCAGTCCTGGTAATAGTGCCGTCACCTGCAAGCGTGCCCAGGGTTAACGTGGCCACGGTCGCATCTATATTTCCAGCGCTCATCGTAAGCGCATTGGAAGCCGTAACCGCGTCGTTTAGTGTAAGGATACCGCCCGCTTTGTTGACCACCATATTGAAAAACGTTTCCCCMGWAGCATRRGTAATAGACTGYGCMCCCGTGCCATCAAAAGTGACGATTTGAGATCGCTCAAAAAACGGATCCGCATTACTGCTCGTATTGCTCCAATTACCAGCAACGGTCATATCATAACTRGMGACATCCAATTGTGCTGTGCCCGAAATGTTGAGGTTGCCGCCCAGGTCGAGGTTGCATACCAGRGTTTTAGTGCCYGCATTGGATGCAGTTAGATTATAGTACTGTCCTCCRCTGGTACATCTGATCGTCTGGATTCCTGTGCCRTTGTAATTAATTGTATTTCCTGAAGCAGAAGCCRACACTGTGCCTRMTGAGAGTAATGCCCCACCTATATTGAGCGTGGAATTGGCCTCATTGACCCAGGTCACCGTGGTTGGAGTACCCATCACCGTGTTTATAATATCAAAGTCAAAGGAAATAGAACCATKGTTGGTTACGGTCAGGACTTTCCTGTATCTCACACTCCCACCGGTTACCGAAAGGTTTGTTCCAGCCGTGATAATAACATTGCCACCATTTAAATCAARGKTGTTCGMATTACTGATGGTGCCRGTGCCWGATAMATTGACMACRCTGGTTCCYWTWAGTTCYAGCCKGTTGGTGCCRGTGTAAAGCCCRTTMACWGTRAGGTTWCCAGWGACCKKRAACCTKSCNCCTCCATCAGCTAACTGCCCCAAAGGGCCGTTTATTTCAAAATTGTTAATCCTTTCATTRCCTGTGAGCGTCACCACATGAGGGTCGGCAATGACCACATTGTCGGTTTGAGCAGGCACGCAATTGCAATCCCAGGTRGAWKYWRCRTCCCAGKYRCCWGATGCAATGCTGRTRATMGTAGTATAGATATTYACYGSCWGGTCAASGGGRGTAGCCGAACCRCAGCCAGTGCTSGCRRYTACGCGKACRTTTCCACTRCCYTGWGCACCCCASTTYACGAGAATGCTGTCTGTTCCCTGCCCTRAAATAAGYGTTCCACCCGTRATCGMCCAGSTRTAYGTGTACCCCGGTCGTGCTGTAACTGAATAAGAAACGCTGTCGGTATTTGCAGCCACAGCATTATCACCCGCAATAGAAGCCGGGGCCATGGTGTGAATGTTTATGGCACGATTCACGGGTGAACCCTGGGTGCAGCCATTGTTTTCCACTACCTGCACGTTGCCGATCATTCCCGTGCTTCCCCAAGTTACCGCTATCTGGTCTAACCCTTGTCCTGAAGTAATACTGCCGCCTGTAACCGTCCAGTTGTAACTGGACCCGGGAGTGTTGGTTACTGAATAATTGACCCCAGCATCATCAGTGCAAACAGAATCAGCTCCCGAAATGGGAGAAGTGGTTGGTCCTGCACAATTGCTGCTGTCACCAAAGGCATACTGAGCAGATAACATGTTGATATTCGTGCGATGTGTGGTATCACCTGTTGCGGCTGAGTGGGCTCCATTTAATGTCCAGGCACTGCCGGCATTGGCGCGTGTGAGCAGGCGGGTAGCGGAATTAATGGGGAAACTGGTAAAGCCATTGCCCTCCAAATCAAGATTGTAATCGATGCTGCCTAAGCCGTTTCCCGCGGTCATCGCCCAATATCCTTCCACAAAAGTATTGCGTATGCTGTCAACTGGGGAAAGGGGCGCTTCGCCCAAAGGCAAGCCATTGCTCCCAGGGCCGGAGGCGACAAATTCGGCAATCAACGAACCACAGGGTGATAAATCAATGAACGTAATATTTGCCGGACGATCATTAGAGGAGGTTCCTACAGGAAATAAAAACGGAGACCAACTGGTATTTATCCACCTTTCAAATTGCCCAATGATTTGCCCGGATGTGTAAGTCAGGGTTCCTGGATTGCCACAGGCATCTCCCAGTATTAATTTACCAGAGGTCGCATCAATATTCCCTAGCGTCATTGTAAGTGTGCCGGGGTTAATACCTGAAACGGTTACATCATTATTCATGGTCAAAATGCCTCCTGATTTGTTCACGATCAGGTCGTGAAATACTTCGCCAAAGGTGTTGGTAATAGACTGCGCTCCGGAGCCGTCAAATGTGACTGTGCCAAGTCGTTCCACAAAAGTTCCCGAATTACTCCAGTTCCCTCCCACACTCATACTCCAATTATTGCCCGTCACATCCAGCGTGCTGGTAATGGTTAAATCGCCCAAGATCGTAGTATTACTCGCTAACGACTTGATGTTGTTTCCCTGTAATTCAAGATGAAAGTAAGTGGAACCGCTTGATATTTTGATGGCCTGAGCACCTGCTTGGTTGTAATTTACTGTATTACCCGTTGCGGAAGCTGTAAGTATCCCATTGTTGAAGAGCTGTTTTGCCACATTTAGTCTTGAATTGGATTCATTGATCCAAACGGAGGAGGCATCCTGTCCGTTGAGATTTTTATTCGTTGTCACCGTGCCATAATTAGTAACAGTAACGCCCGATTGAACCTGGACATCTCGAGCAAAGGTGAGGTTGGCTGTTGACAACACATTTTTGTCTCCTATCCTGAATTCAATTCTGGTCGATGCATCTGTAGAGCCAAGTCCGTCTATATCGGTGTTTACTCCGTCTAATCGTAAACGGCCGCCGTTGATAACCTGACCGTTGATGAGAACATCACCAGTAACAACGAAGTTTGAGCCATCCATGTCAAATGTACTATTCGCATTTACCGTTAAGTCAACAATGGCCCCGGCACCCGTATTGAGCACCGTGTGCGTTGCGCAAATCACTACATGATCAGAGGCGCCAGGGAAAGAAGTGGCGACAGCTCCATTACAGGAAACAGTTGACCAGGTGGCAGCAACATCCCAGTTACCGGTTGCCCGGGAATAATAAGTGGTTTGAGAGTAGGAAAGTATTGGAGCGATAACAAGTCCTGCTAGAAAAAGACATACCTTTCCCATAGCCAATGTTTGACAGCTAAGGGTTTGATATACCGAAAGCAGGCTCATTTGTTTCTGCAATGTAAAAGAGTGCTAATTGTGTTCAGATTAGAAGCATTCATTCCTCTTGAGTATAACTTCTCATTTTATGGCGGTATTTATAGTTGTTGTTAATCTTTGTGTTTTGCACTTGATATATATTAAATAGGTATTCGAGTAAAAATATACGTGAAAWCCMTACTAAAGTTACCTCCGAAGACGGTCAAATTTCCAGATTRYGCKGAAATTCTATAACATTTCGACGAAAGGAGCCTTAAAATCGACAAATATTGCCTATCTGGATGCCCTGATCATGTTTTCTATGTTTTGAGAAATTACTATTATTGAAGTTGATTGGAAATCCTCAATTTATACTTAGCATGAATAAAGCCGTTTTTCTGGATCGCGATGGAGTCATTAATTTTGAACACGGTGGYTACACCTTTGACAAGAAATCTTTTCGGATTAATSMCGGTGTGTATGAAGCGCTGAAAATATTTGCAGAGCGCGGTTATTTRATGTTTGTAGTTACCAATCAGAGCGGTATAGCGAAAAAGATATATAATCACAAGGCAGTTATTGAGCTGCACAAACATATGGAGGAGTCTTTTGCCGAGCACAACATTAAATTCTCTGGAATCTATTACTGTCCTCACCATCCTGATATTTCTGAGTGTCTGTGTAGAAAACCTCGCAGCATCATGGTTGAAAAGGCGGTTGCTGCATTTGACATTGATGTGAAAAACTCATTTTTGATAGGGGATCGTGAGCGCGATATTATTGCGGGTGGAAGTGTTGGGCTTACTGGAATTCTCATTGAGTCCAACAGTTCCTTGCTCGAATTGGTGCCTATGATTCCCTAGCTAATTTTCGGCAAAGGCAATTTGTCTAACTTTGTTGGGCTGGAAGCCTTGAAATTTTTCTCTTTGCATGAAATCCTGGATTGGTTCTGGAGTCAGTATTGTATTTTTCGCAATTCTATATTGCGGTGGCCAGGTCTATGGGCAGACGCTTGATCCAAAGAAGGCTAAGCAACTCTTTGAYAAAAAGAATTATGCATTGGCTCTYYCGATGTATGCTGACCTTTCTGAGTCRGATCCCGATAACACCTTTTACAGCTATTGTTTGGGGGTATGTTACRCAAATTCCCTGACGGAGAAGTTTAAGGCGGTAACGTATTTRGAGAAAGGAGTTACCGACTTTGGCGCTTTGCAAAACTCCTCACCCATGGATGCYTATTATGCTTTGGGAAGGGCATATCACATTGCCCATCGATTTACGGAGGCRATTGAGAGCTACSAGCTGTATATATCCTACGTACGCATGGACCTGGAAGCCGAAATTGMGCTGTTAAARGGGCGGTTTKCCACTGAAGGACGGGGGTTAACRGATCAASAATTCGCAAACAGCTTTATAAACACYGATCCTTTAATCACCTTATTCAAGAAATTAATRGGGAAAGCAGATGAACAGATCAAACGCTGCAATTTTGGAAAAGTTCTGGTTAGCAGCCCTATGGATGTCATTGTCGAGAATCTTGGGGATATGGTGAATACTGAGTATTCAGAATATGGGCCGGTAGTTTCTTCAGATGAGTCTATTATAGCATTTACCCGTCGCGATCCTACCACCACTGGTGGCAAGATCTCCCCAGATGGAGATTATTTTGAGGACATCTATATCACCAGTGTTCAAGAGGGAAGCCTGTTTAAAGATGCAGTTGAAGATACTTCCGCCCGAACGGGTTATATCGACATTGTAGGGGATATCAGCTTGTCGCTACCAGTAAAAATAAGTGAGGAAATCAATACGAGTGGCCACGAAGGGGCCATCCAATTATCCAATAATGGGGATAAACTTTACTTCTACAAATCATCCAATGTTTGGACATCCACCAAAGTTGATGGGAAATGGAGCGATCCGTTCAAAGTKGCGGGGCTGGAAGGTGTTGTCAACAGAAAGGCCTTTGAACCAAGCCTTTCCATTTCAATCGAAGAAGATGTTATTTTYATTGTAAGTGATCGTAAAGGGGGGAAAGGTGGATTGGATATATATAAATCTATTAAAAAGATGGATGGTACATGGGGACCGGCTGTGAACCTGGAAGATGTCAATACGCCATTTGATGAAGATGGCCCCTATACGGATCCTGATGGCAGCACCTTGTATTTTTCATCTAAGGGTCACTCGAGTATGGGCGGATATGACGTATTCAAAACTAAATTCAAAGGTGATTATTGGACGCGGCCACCGCAAAATATGGGTGCGCCGATTAATTCRGCCGAAGATGATATTTTYTACATGATGACTCCACGATACAACCGGGCATATTATTCCTCTGCCAAGCGGGGTGGATATGGTGGAATGGACATTTACCGGCTAACTTTTGCCAATGAGCGCAATCAATTGGCTGAAGTGAAAGGCCTTGTATTGGAAGGGAACAAAATGATACCTGCTTTTTCCAAGATTACAATTCTAGATAATGAATATGATACGGAAATTGCCTCGCACTACTCTGATTCAGCAACTGGAGACTATTTATTGTTGCTCGGACATGGGAAGAGTTACACAATGCGAGTTGAAACGCAGGGGTTTGTTCCTTATGTGAAGAAATTCACCATTCCCTCTCAGGTCTATTATTATCAGTTTTACCAGGAGGTACACCATGTTCATATAAAGGATACAAAGGGGAATGTAATAGGTCAAAAGGTCACGATGCACAATGCGATGTTTGATATTGACAAAGAGGTTGGCACGCTCGCGAAGCCTGAAATGGTGGTTCCTCAGAAGGAAATACTTCAATTAAAAGCCAACAATTTACTGGATTCATATGAGGATTACCTGGAAGAAGAGCCAGTGGCAAGCACTGGAGATACGGTAACCGTGAGGGATAGTTTGTATGATCGATCCAGGGAACTGCTTAAATCTTACCAGGAACTAATGGCCGAATTTGCCAGGAGTGGGGCGGTTGAGGCTGCTTCTGAGGMTACTTCTGAGGATACTGCTGAGGCTGCTTCTGAGACTACTTCGGAAGATACTTCTGAGGCTGCTTCTGAGACTACTTCTGAAGATACTTCTGAGGMTRCTTCTGAGRCTRCTTCTGAGRCTACTTCTGAGGMTRCTTCTGAGGATACTTCTGAGGCTGCTTCTGAGGCTGCTTCTGAGGCTACTTCTGAAGATACTTCTGAGGCTACTTCTGGGGATACTTCTGAGGCTGCTTCTGAGACTACTTCTGAGGATACTTCTGAGGATACTTCTGAAGATACTTCAGAGGCTACTTCTGAAGATACTTCTGAGGATACTTCTGAGGCTACTTCAGAGGATACTTCTGAGGCTGCTTCTGAGGATGCTTTATTGGTGCAAAGTGACCTTCAGGCCAGAGCTATTGCTTTGCTCAGGGAGAATGAGGAGTTACAGCGTTCTATTCAGCAGTTGGAGGTCGATTCAACTTCACAAACGAAGAGAGATACAGTGCGCGGGCGGAGTATGGATGTATTGGATGTTTACAGTGATTTTGTGAAGAACATTGCAGCGTACAGTCCACCTACAGAGTTAACTATAGAAGAGACGGCTGAGTATAAGGATTTGAACAAAACGGAGTCTTACTCCAAATTTATTGAATCCAATATTTTGGAGGAAAAGGAACTGGAATATGAGGAGGTCACAGATATCAAGTTTTACATTACTCAAGATTCATTGATTGAATTAATGAGGCAGGATACAATGGTAAAAGAACAGGTAATTGAGTTGCTG
>NVRW01000017.1:50024-50569 GCA_002400975.1 Flavobacteriales bacterium
ANCTAAACCTAAACCTGTGAAGGTTGCTCCGGTGAGGGATGCGCCTGARCAAGTTSAGAYCRCRRKTGCTGKGYCYGAACAAGTTCAGACCACAGCTGTTGTACCTGAGGAAGTTCAAACTACGGTTGCTGCACCCGAACAAGTTCAGCCCACGGTTGCTGTACCCGAACAAGTTCAGACCACGGTTGCTGTACCCGAACAAGTTCAGACCACGGTTGCTGTACCCGAACAAGTTCAGACTACAGCTGTTGTACCTGAACAAGTTCAGCCTACGGGTGTGGTGCCTGAACAGGTTGAGACCTCGGGTGTTGCACCCGAACAAGTTCAGACCACGGTTGCTGTACCCGAACAAGTTCAGACCACGGTTGCTGTACCCGAACAAGTTCAAACTACGGTTGATGCACCCGAACAAGTTCAAACTACGGTTGATGCACCCGAACAAGTTCAGACCACGGTTGCTGTAACCGAACAAGTTCAGACCACGGTTGCTGTGCCCGAGCAAGTTCAGACTACGGTTCCCGCGCCCGAGCAAGTTCAGCCTACGA
>NVRW01000018.1 GCA_002400975.1 Flavobacteriales bacterium
CCTTTTTCTTTTGTCGGGGCGGTAGGATTCGAACCTACGACCACATGACCCCCAGCCATGTACGCTAACCGGACTGCGCCACGCCCCGATAATTGAGAGAGCAAAAATAGGGATTTTCAAGTGGAAATAAAGTTCGAAATTTGAAGTAGCTAAACACATGTAATCTGAAAATCAACAGGACTAGTCGCGTGCCCCCAGGCGTGTACTCTAACCAGGCCGAGCTACATCCCGAACGCTAATTTTGATGCTTCGGAATCATTCGTCCACCGAAGCGTTACGCGAAGGAGGACATCCCGAACTCAGGGGCCGAATTCAGGAAAATAAAGCATCATCCAAATATCCGCAAGGCATTCGTTCCACTATTAATGTGATGAAACAGCAAACAAACACCTAACGCAAAACTAAACGGCCAACGCAAACCTAATGCCTGCCTCTGTGCAGCAATTTAAGTCACATCATAATACAATTCCAACAGGYTTTTTCACRTTCAAAATAATCTTACTACTTTCGCGTCGCCTGTCNMYAGGCATGANTTNNTNAATAAATACAGTCYCTAAYAACCCTAAAATTTTATCATGAAAAAGTTATTTATAGTTTCGGCTCTCTTTCTTGGCTACAGTGTAGCGGGTATGAGTCAAAGTACGGTGCAATCAGAGAAAATTTCGGTAATCAGTAAGCAAATAGGATTGGATTCCCTACCTGTATACCGATTCCGTGGATTGACAACTGGMAAYGTTTATGAGTCACTTCCATCAGTGGCACAATTGCACATTGGAGAAGTTACCGGTGCGAAGGCAATAGGTGATGGTGGCCTGGACGATATCCCAGCAGGTAAGACAATTGTAGAGAACGAAAGAACTGGATTGCTCTTTCTAAAAGGTAAGTAATACAATATTCCTTATTATAATAAGAAGCCAGTCTCGGGATATCGGGACTGGCTTTTTTATGCTCTTAACATGTCTGACAATTGCTTTGGGAGAGGTCCCAACCTCTTTGAAGATTCTGGCGCCTGTATATTTTACATGCTGCTGGTTCAATTTACCCTATCGGGAAATTGGCTATAACCCCTAAACAGKTGTTATCARTAATGATTCTTAAAGCAGGARTANTTTTKKGGACMGTATCACCGCRATAATAATATCATCCTCTGARKCATTTRCCTTTCTGYTTRCCGAAACCTAATTTAGGCATGGCATGACAATTTRGAGGTTTATATCCAGCTTATCAGRTCAAGGATAAAGACGCGAGGTGGAACGGGTCATAMCCTTTAGCTTTYCGCAGAAGAGAKAAAGAAAGGCCATTAAATATCTTGACAATTTACGTCTGAATGGGGGAAAGCCGCATRACGTTTATTATACCACCGCCCCTAAAGTCAACCAGGCAGTTCCATCTTCCTGCTCCTCAAAACCGTACAGCAGTGGCTCCTTGACAATACGTGCTACATCTATTAATCCAATACCCGCATTGTTGGAGTCAGACCCCAGGCTCGCCTTTAGTGTTTCCTTGAACTTGCTATCCAACTCCGCCTTGTTCATCCCGTTCAGCTCATGCAATAAGGAACCTATTCCCAATTTTTGTTCTGCAGTTACCGGATTGGCGGCGTAGAAAAAATGTCTATCYCCKTCAATGGCCATCGCAAATACCCCATTTTGGGATCCACCATGCTCAATACAGTGGTCACAAATATTCTGCATAAATTCTATACCCACATGGAAAACGCGTTTGTTCTCAAACTCCTTTGCCTTATCCTGATTGCCCTCAATAATATTCATYAAAGGCCGCACCGTTGCCCGACTAAAATCACCCTTGAAYAAAAAGAGGGTTTTGTTGAGCTTCAACTGTTCATGAAAATCRACAGAATCCTCTATTTTCATGCTTGCAACTTCCTCCGGTTCCGCTATTTTGGAGCCTATATTCAGCTGCAGCCTAAAATGGAACTTCCCATTTTCCCGCTCTTTAAAGTTGAATTGCAACGTGTGATCAGACTTTCTSGCCATCTCTATCAGTCCCAGTCCGGCGCCACCCTTATCTGATACCTCACCGTTAAGGAATACATCTTTGTAGTAGGCCCTCARCTCCTCCGGATCAAGTGCATTCACCYTATTCAAACTGGTTTCAAGAAGTACTTTGGTYGGTTCATCTACCACATTTGAAGAATAKATCATCAAAACCTTTCCCCGYTGTCGGACACCGAACATGCTGGCCTCATCTTCACTGGTCGCCTCAACATCTCCRTGGCGCACAACATTTTGGAAACTCTCTGCCAAAAGGAAGGAAATTTTCTTTCTTGACCTCTTTAAATCCTCCTCGTTGATCACATTGAACTCACTGAGATCAATRATTACYGCMGTAAAAGCATCATCGAACTTTCCCTGATACCAAATACTGAAGTTATCAGGTAACAACCTTGCGGTAACCGGATTGAATTTTTCTAGATTCACAAAAGCCTAATTATAGCTGTTGAAAAATAGTGAATTATAATAAATAAACAAATAGCAGCAACCCGTTAAGCTGTGTATAAAGGATACAATCGCCATCGATATTGTTAATTTTGTCAGGCAGATATTTCATCATGAGAGCGGCTCAAATCACAGCTTTTACATTATTCCTTTTCATATCGCCTCTTTTGCTCCTCGCTCAAGAGACCTTCACCATTAAAGGGCGGCTGTCGGATTCAGAAACGGGTAAACCCATCATCGGGGCAAACATCTTCATTGAGGAAACGTTGACGGGTACAACATCGGATGAGAAAGGACGCTACAAGCTCAGCATTGAAGGGGGCAGGTACACCCTGGTAATCAAATACCTCGGATACACGGAGATTAAGAGTGAGATAGAGCTGGACAAAGACCTGCAAATYGATTTCAAGCCGGARAAGTCARCCGTTAGCACCGGGGAAGTGACCATTACGGGAGAGAGCGATAAAAACCTGGATCAACAAACGGGAACAGTTGAGCTATCGGGTAAGGATATCGACAAGATGCCAGAGGTCCTTGGAGAAACCGACGTGGTTAAAACCATCCAATTATTGCCCGGAGTRTCCTCYRCYACCGACGGMAATNCCGGSYNTTTAYGTAAGRGGYGGMGGGCCCGACCAGAACCTGGTGTTGCTCGATGGCGCTTCKATATATAAYGYCTCCCACCTMTTTGGATTTCTCTCCATCTTCAATACBRGCTCAATCGACAACATCAAACTCATCAAGGGAAGCATGCCTGCAAACTATGGTGGAAGGTTGTCATCTGTACTCGACATCACCACTATAGATGGCAACGACACCGCGTTGAGTGTAGAAGGTAGCATCGGGATTATCGCTACCAAAGCCACAGTTCAGGGACCATTAAAAAAAGAAAAGTCTTCCTTTTTCTTCTCTGGAAGAAGAACATATGTCGACGTACTTGCCCAACCTGTTTTGAACGCTATGGACCTCGTTCAAAAATTCGGYTATTTCTTCTATGACCTCAATGGCAAGATAAATTTTRAATTAACRGATAAGGACCAGCTCTACTTTAGCGGATACTTTGGAAGGGATGTATTCACTGCCAAAAAYARRGAAACCGGATTCGGCATMAGGACCTCATGGGGTAATTCGGCGGCCATAGTAGGATACTCTCATATATTCAGTGAAAAGTTGTTGCTCCGCTCATCSGTGAACTTTACCAGCTATTTAAGTCAAATCAAAATAACGCAGGAYGATTACGAAGTAAAGTTGTCWTCTGGYATCAATGATATAGCCGGCAATATCGGACTGCATTATTTCCCCAATTCCAGTCACCATATTCAATTGGGAGTCAATTATACCTACCATACCTTTCTGCCAACAAATATTGCCGGACAGGCAGAACAACTCGAATCAATAAACCTGGACAACCAGGTACACCTGTTTTCTCATGATGTGGGCATCTATGCACTGGATKCCTGGGAGCTGAACCCTCGCTTGCAATTTGAGTATGGATTGCGCTTCTCCTACTTTCAGCATGTTGGCCCGTTTGATCGGTATTTGAAGGGAAAGACCGATCTTATCGAAGATACTTTGAGTTATGGCAGMGGTGACAATATTGCGCAGTATACCAATGCGGAGCCGAGATTRTCGCTGCGSATAAAGACAAGGAAAGCWTCAGCATGGAAGTTYTCATTTACRCAGAACTACCAATACGTCCACCTSGTGTCCTACGCCACCGTTTCGGTYCCGAGTGATGTTTGGATCCCATCTACRGATATYGTAAAGCCACAATTTGCTACGCAGTACAGYGTCGGAAATTTCAAGACTTTTAAGGAGGCCGGATACGAGTTGTCTCTTGAAGGCTTCTACAAATTCACGAAAAATCAAATTGAGTACAAGGATGGCTTCACTCCAGAGGATGAGGTGCTGGATAATGTTGATAACAACCTGACATTTGGCGATGGAAAGGCATTCGGGATGGAGTTCTTTTTGAAGAAGGTACAGGGTAAGGCCACCGGGTGGGTAGGCTATACAATCTCTACCAGTAAACGCCAATTTGACGCTATCAATGACGGCAAAGAATTTTTCGCCAAGTACGATCGCCTGCATGACCTGTCAATCGTTATGGCGTATGAATTGAATGACATATGGACATTCTCTACTGTGTTTGTCTATGCCTCGGGAAATGCCACTACGATGCCGATTGCCAGATACACCATTGAGGGAAAAATCATCAATCAATACGGGGACCGCAATTCCTTCCGCATGCCTGCCTACCACCGACTGGATATATCCGCCACCTATACTCCGAAGCACAGTAAACCAAGGAAGTATGAAAGCACCTGGAAATTTGCCATCTACAATGTGTACAATAGATTCAATCCGTATTTCATTTATTTCGACAACAGCAGGTTTTATCAAGGTGGCGTCTTTGAAACCAGGGCCAGGATGATATCTTTGTTTCCATTATTACCATCGGTAAGCTGGACATTTAATTTTTGATTTAGAGTTTAGGATTTAGRGTTTAGRRTTTAGRRTTTAGGRTTTAGRGTTTAGRRTTTAGAGTTTAGRRTTTAGAGTTTAGRRTTTAGRGTTTARRRWTKARRRGACATTTAACAAATAATTTCCACTCAGGTAGTTTCGCAATCCTGATAATGGTGGTTCTTGGTTTTTGCGGATGTGAAAAGGACATTACCCTGGATCTGGAAACGGCTCCGGAAATGATCGTAGTTGAAGGACATATTGAACCCGGTTATCCTCCGTATGTGATACTTACCCATACGCTGCCCTATTTTGAGTTAACGGACATCGACGATCTGGAGAAGTTGTTCGTTCACGATGCGAATATTACCGTTACGGAAGGAGCCAACACCTATACGTTAACCGAGTTTTGCAGTGATAGCATGCCAGATTCCCTGCTGAACCTGGCCTCTTTGTACCTGGGAGTAGACATTGATGACCTGACAAACTACAATTTCTGTGTGTATACCTCAGCTCTTGATACCGGACAGTTCTTTTCTACGGTATTGGGCCAGCTGGGAAAAACCTATAAACTCAAAATCAAAACTCAGGGCAAGACATTAACGGCTACCACTACACTTCCATACCCTATTCCGCTTGACAGTATGTGGTTTGTTGAAAGATCCATTATGGATGGTTTCGGACAGATCTATGTAAAGTTCTCAGATCCCGCCGGCAGCATGGACTATTACCGAATGTTCACGCAACGACTGGGCACCGATGATTATATGATTCCGACTGCTCAATCCTTACTCACCGATGTTGACATCAATGGAACTACGGTGGACTTGCTATTTAAGCGGGGTTTTATTCCTGGCAGAGCGGATGGGAACCTGGGATTTTATGAGATTGGCGACACAGTGGTGCTTAAATGGTGCACTATGGATTATGGGCATTACGAGTTCTGGCGCACTGCACAAATTGAATTTGACAACGTGGGCAACCCCATCGCCTCTTCAACGCAAATCAAATCCAACGTCGAAGGGGGGCTGGGCATCTGGGGAGCCTACGGGGCAATTTATGATACGTTGATTATAAAATAAACGGTGTTAAAAAACGTATAGAGAGGCGAAATGTGCATCGCTTATCTCCTGGCATGCAGAAAAATGAAGATGCGAGTTTTATCTGACCAGATAAATGGTAAAATATAAACAGATGAAACCGTAAATTCGTGCGATATTTTTTTGATGCGTCTTTTCTATAAATACTTTTCAACCTTRCTGGTCCTTTTTGTGACTTGTGCRAGTTGGTCACAAGCACAAAACAAATACACGGTATCRGGATTCATCAAAGAGGCGGAATCYGGGGARAACCTGCTGGGCGCCAACGTGTATATCAAAGAGCTTCTCSAGGGTACTACTACSAATCAATATGGGTTCTTTTCAATTACGGTTGAGGAAGGACAATACCATTTGGTCATTTCATACCTGGGATTTGAAGATATCATTGAAGAAATCGATCTCACCAAGAACATCCGGTACAACAACKCCCTTGCACCTTCSGTCATAACCACGGGCGAAGTAGTGATYGAAGGGGAACGGTCAGACAAAAATATTGAGAGTGCTCAGATGGGTAAAATAGATCTGGATATGGACCAAATAAAGGCCTTGCCCGCGTTCATGGGTGAAGTGGATATCCTAAAGACAATCCAACTCCTGCCCGGGGTTCAATCTGCAGGAGAAGGGAATTCTGGATTCTACGTACGGGGTGGCGGACCTGACCAAAATTTGGTACTTCTTGATGAAGCTGTGGTGTATAATGTTTCGCACCTCTTTGGTTTCTTCTCCGTTTTTAATGCTGATGCTATCAAGAATGTGGAACTGATCAAAGGGGGAATGCCTGCAAATTACGGGGGACGCCTCTCGTCTGTTCTTGACATATCHATGAAAGAGGGCAATCGAAAAAARTTCACGGTTGACGGYGGAATTGGTGTGATCTCCTCAAGGCTGACTATACAAGGTCCGATTAAGAAGAATGTAAGCTCCTTTATTGTCTCTGGTAGAAGAACGTATATTGACATCCTGATTAATCCCTTTATCAAAAAAACTCCGTTCGCGGGTACGGGCTACTTTTTTTACGACCTCACTGCAAAAGCCAACTATGACTTGTCTGACAACGACAGGCTGTATGTAAGCGGTTATTTCGGTCGGGATGTATTCTCCTATTCCCAGGGGCAAAGCGGGTTCAAGGCCAAGATTCCATGGGGCAATGCAACGACTTCCCTTCGATGGAATCACCTGTTTAATGAGAAGTTGTTTGTCAACACCTCCCTGATCTTCAGTGATTATGACTTCAGTTTTGGGATAACGCAAAGCGAATTTGAATTGGTYTTRTTYTCKGGWATYCGSGACTTCAACACAAAGGTGGATTTYAATTAYTTCCCCAACGTTCGCCACAATATYAAATTYGGGCTCAACCATATTTAYCACRTCTTYACSCCMAGTTCTGCTTCTGCAAGCCAGGGTGATGTMGACTTTGATACGGGTGATATAGTTAAAATGTACGCCCATGAAGCGGCCGTGTACTTCAATGATGAGTTYTCGCTGACRGAGATGATCAAATTGAACGCCGGGTTGCGGTTCTCTTCATTCTWTCAYGTGGGCCCGTTCACACGCTATACCAAGGATGACGTRGGCAGTACYACSGATGAGATCAAATATRAAAARGGTGATCTGATTAAAATGTACTATGGATTGGAGCCGAGGTTGTCTGTCCGTTACCAGTTAAAYAGCAAATCTTCTGTCAAAGCCGCCTATACACGCAACAATCAATATATTCATCTTGCAACACTCGCAAGTATCTCCCTGCCGACGGATGTATGGGTTGGTTCATCAGATAAGGTAAAACCACAAATTGGTGATCAATACGCAGTGGGATACTTCAGAAACCTGCTGGATAATCGTTATGAGACATCTGTTGAACTTTATTACAAGGATATGGACAACCTTATCGAGTACCAGGATGGGTTTATACCTTCAGACAATGTGCAGGACAATGCWGACAACAATTTCACCACGGGTAAGGGCAATTCTTACGGGGCYGARTTCTTTRTCAARAARCGAACRGGTGAGTTGACCGGTTGGATAGGTTATACCATTGCGAAGACTACGAGGATATTTGATGACCTGAATGACGGAAAGTCTTTCCCAGCCAAATATGACCGTACGCATGATCTTTCTGTAGTGGCAACTTATGATCTTCAGAAAAGAGACAAAAAAGAGCTGAGCGATTCATTGGGTACCTGGCAAAAAGTATCAGGTCGTATTGAGAATTGGGTAAGGAAGAGACATGTGACATTTGGGGCTGTTTTCGTGTATGCTACGGGTAACTCACTTACGCTTCCAGTCGGACGTTATGTCTTTGAAGGGAACGTAGTGAATGAGTATGGGCCAAGAAACTGGTACAGGATGATCCCCTACCACAGAGCGGACATCTCAGTGACCATACACGGCAAAGAGCATAAGAGGTACAAGAGCAGTTGGAATTTTGCCATCTATAACGTGTACAGCCGCGCCAATCCTTATTTCCTATATTTCAATACGGACATTGATGTAGAGAAGCAAACATTGGATACCAAAGCATACCAGGTATCTCTGTTTCCAATTCTACCATCAATTACCTGGAATTTTAGCTTCTGATCTACGAATTACAAACCTGCCTGCCGGTAGGCAGGTAAATACGAATGTTCAAATGAAGACGCATCTAACTCAGAATATCACATCAATACGTGGCATCATGATTCTCACAATAGTAGTTTTGAGCTTGGGCCTGGGAAGTTGTGAAAAGGAGATTACGGTAGAGGTACCCAATTCCGAGCCCAAGCTGGTTATTGAGGGGCGTATCGAATCTGATGGAATCAATRARACCCCGCCATTTATCACGCTTACCAAGAGCACTGGATATTTTGAAACTACGTCATTCTCKGGCCTCACKGACCTTCAGGTGCACAATGCRGTTGTAACCATCAAGGTGGACAATGTAACCTAYYCGCTGGAAGAACTCTGTGTTTCCAGTGTACCTCCGGCTTTACTACCTGACCTTGCTGAATTTCTGGGCGTATCAGAAGAAACRCTCAATTCTTACAATTACTGTGTTTATACVGTCCCKCTGACMGATTTACTCGCGGGAAATTTTCTCAGCGGAGAGGTTGGAAAAACGTATTACCTGACAGTRGTATCTGAGGGAATAACCTATACATCCAGRACCAAGATTCCRGTTCTCAATAAGCTCAATAGCGTTTGGTATGAGCCGGCRAAGGAAGATACATTTGGCTTYGCCTGGGCCAATATGACAGARCCGGATACGACCGGGAATGGGTATAGRTGGTATGCCAARCGATTGAGTCATACCATTGATGGGGATCAAAAGGATGATGCATTTATTCCTCCTGCAGGATCGGCATTTGACGACAAATTCATCAATGCRATTACCTTCGACTTCGCCTATGACCGGGGACATCCACCTGGTGACCATACCGAAGAATATGAGACCGAATCTCCGCATTACTTTAAAAGGGATGATACCATTGCCATTAAGTTCTGTACAATTGACTATTCAGTATATCGTTTCCTTAGAGTTTTTGAGATAGAGATCAGCAGTGCGGGAAGCCCTTTTGCATCTCCTTCAACGATTCCAACGAATATTGAAGGAGGCGCCCTTGGACTGTGGGCAGGATACGGAGTGACGTATGATACAATTTATGGCGTAGATTAAGCGTGTTTGTATCAATTAGGACAGATAACYASCGCAAGGATTSTTAGTTTTGGAGAGTATCTGAATGCAAATCTGATATSTRGCATYGCRYAGCGAACATCAGCTGTGGTATCTCRGATGCCATTGRGAATAAGTGACAAGCTAAACAATATAGAATTATGAGTGAAGAAAYAGMGMAMCAMAWRTSWKWAWYAWTWRRWTYRGRACMYGCYSSATACACAGCGGCCATTTACGCTGCCCGGGCAGATATGAAACCCGTTCTATACCAGGGAAATGAACCTGGAGGACAACTGATGATTACCACTGATGTGGAGAACTATCCCGGATATCCTGAAGGAATTATGGGGCCCGCAATGATGGACGACTTGAAGAAACAGGCAGAACGGTTTGATACCGATGTAAGATTTGGATTTGTGACGTCAGTAGATTTTTCTGTATCACCCCATAAGGTGATCATTGATGAGAAAAAGACAATAACGGCGGACAGCATTATCATTTCCACCGGGGCATCAGCAAACTGGCTCGGCCTTGAATCAGAAATGAGGTTGCGGGACAATGGCGGAGGCGTATCGGCCTGTGCGGTTTGTGATGGTTTCTTTTACAAGAACCAGGTTGTTGCCCTTGTAGGAGGTGGAGACTCTGCCTGCGAAGAAGCGACCTACCTGTCGAAATTGTGCACCAAGGTATACGTCCTGGTCCGGAAGGACCATTTCAGGGCCTCTAAGATCATGCAGCAACGAGTCCTGGAAAATGACAAGATCGAAATACTCTTTAACCACGAAGTGAAAGAAGTGCTCGGAGATGATGCAGTTACTGGTATGAGGGTACTTAACAATCTAACCAATGAGGAGCGCGAAATAGAGATAACCGGTTTTTTTGTAGCTATCGGCCACAAGCCCAATACGGACATTTTTAAAGATTTCCTTGAATTGGACGACGTCGGATAYATYATYCAYAARCCGGATACRTCTGCYACCAATATAGARGGTGTATTTGTATCAGGAGACGCTGCYGACAGCGTATACAGGCAGGCAGTTACCGCRGCGGGAACRGGCTGTATGGCTGCTTTGGATGCYGAGCGTTGGCTTACKGTAAAGGGATTACATTNAATTAATTTCGGATCTTCGCTCTTGTTTTGCAGATGGCAGCATTGTGTRGCCAGGGCCAATTCACAAGTGTAAAATCCAGGAATGAACTATCTCGCCCACCTTTTTCTCTCCGGCGAAGATGTGGAACTGATGTTYGGAAACTTCATTGGYGACTCTGTTAAAGGCGGRAACTTATCCCRGTAYARTTCAAGGGTTCAGGAYGGCATACGACTGCATCGGGCGATTGACCAATACACCGATACCCATCATGTGGTAATGAAAAGCAAGGAGCGCTTGCRTCCRAAGTACCATAAGTATGCTCCTGTAATTGTGGATATGTTCTACGATCATTTCCTTGCCAGTTTATGGGAAGACTACTCGGAAATTGCGCTAGATAGGTATATCCGGAATTGTTATGACCTGTTACTTGCGAAAATTGATTCTATGCCGGAACGTGCACAATTCATGCTGCCCTATATGATYGATGGAAACTGGCTATTGARTTACAAAGACCTTRMAGGWCTCAACCGCGCCTTAACCGGATTGGCAGAACGCAGTTCATTTAAATCCAATATGGAACACGCAACTGCAGACCTTGAACAGGACTATGGGCTSTATAAAGAGGAGTTTTCCAAATTYCTCCCAGACCTGATTGGCTTCGTTAAAAACCTGAAGGCTGGATAAACCTGGCCAAGGACGTAACTTCGCTGCTTACTACAAACACCACCATGCCGACCTGAAGTTAAGGAAGGTTACAACGGCTGCTCAAATCTTATGTTACGGTGCATGAAAAACCTCACCGTATCAGGAGCATCTGATCTTACTCCCTCAATTCTRGCCAAGAGCATATCACCAAGGGTRTTGGCATAGATGATCCTGTTKGGAAAGTCGTGCTCAAGATTTTCGAATACATGTCCATGGTCATCCTGCTTAACCAGTTTAAATGAMACAGGATCTGCATTGTGATCCACTRTCGCCACAAAATATATCTCTCCATCCACTTTAACAATTCGCATGGACTCCTGAAATACGGTATCCTTATTTGCCAGAATRCARCTATGGCCTATGATTGTGCTATCCCTGCYAAGTTTCCATGTCTCGAACATCATTCCACCTYTTACCCGACCCTTCCATTCYCCCTCTACCCAAAGAAGGTGATTGATTGACCTGGGTTTGTCACAAGATGAGAGTCCTGCACAGACCAAAACCAGAAGAAAGGACACATATATTGARRCACGTTTCACTTTTCCGAAACTAATCAAAATCTTCAAACCATTCGCAGAATTTGTCTTGCTCATTTTTCAGGATTATGGTGAACAATCTAAAGTGGATTAGAACAATGTCTATGCTTCGCTCGTAAATGTAGGTATACACCTACAACAGGATGGGTGTAAAACTTATAGGTTGTCAAAAACTATAAYGGGTTAGGATGGTATACAGTATTAAATTGCTCTCATTATGCGGATTCCAAAACCATATTTGATCAACTTCTTTTTGTTTGTCCTTCTAGGCATTGCCTTAATAACTGGTTGTAAAAGAAACCAGAATATTAAAAGTGATAAGGGCATGACCCTGGAAAGAGAAGCCATGGATCTGCAAACCATAATAGAACGAGGCAAACTCGTCGCACTAACCGACAACAGTACCACAAGCTATTTCATTTACAAAGGGCAACCAATGGGTTATGAGTATGAATTGCTTGCCCTCTTTGCTGAACACATCGGCGTGGAATTGGAAATGGTTGTGGTTAAGAACATGGATGAGATAATAGACCTGCTTATTGCCGGATATGGAGATATAATCGCCGCTAACCTGACCATTACGCAGGCGAGAGCRCAGCACTTAAGCTTTACGGAATACAATATTATGACTAGACAGATTCTYGTCCAAAGAAAACCCGTGGGTTGGGATGAAGGAATGAGCCAAAAAGAGATCGACGCTTATCTGGTTCGTAACCCAATTGATTTGAGAAATAAGAGAGTACATGTTCGGAAGAACTCCTCCTTCTATACCCGCCTTGTCAGCCTGGGGGACGAAATTGGAGGTGAGATAGATATTATGGAAGCCCCGGGTGATTTTGATACTGAGCTGTTGATCTCCCTGGTTGCCCAAGGCGATATTCAATTTACCATTGCGGATGAGAACGTGGCTATGGTCAACCAACAGTATCACCCCAATATTGATATTAAGACAGCCATTAGCTTCCCCCAACAGATAGCCTGGGCGGTCAATAAGACATCTCCTACCCTACTTTATGAAATCAATGAGTGGTTGGTTGACATGCGGGGTACAAAAAGGTATCGATCTATTTACAACAAGTACTTCAAAAATCTMAAGGGAAACAAGAAACGTGTAGAAAGTGAATATTTTGTACTCTCCGGAGGAAACATTTCTAAATATGACCACATATTCAAAACCTACAGCAAAGATATTGACTGGGATTGGAGACTCCTGGCCTCCATGGCTTACCAGGAATCAAACTTCAATCCCAAGGCGGTATCCTGGGCTGGAGCCTTCGGATTGATGCAACTTATGCCTGCTACGGCTTCGGCTTATGGTGTTGACACCCTCTCCACAGTAGCACAACATGTTAAGGCCAGCACAAAGTACCYGGCGTGGCTTGATGACTACTGGGATGACAGGATAGCTGATGATGAAGAGAGGATCAAGTTTGTGCTCGCCTCATACAACGCCGGTTTGGGTCACGTCATTGATGCCAGGCGATTGGCCAGTAAGAAYTATAGGGAWACCGATRTCTGGGACGACAACGTTGGATACTTCCTGCTGCAAAARTCGAAGGAAAATTACTACAATGACGAAGTTGTTAAATACGGCTATTGCAGGGGGCAGGAAACATTTAACTACGTAAGGGAAATACTTRTAAGATATAATCACTACAAGAACGTTGCGGTTGAGGTTTAATTCGATCAACTGCTTGCCGTTATTGATTCGCATCACTCGGGGTATTCATCGGTAGTCATGCAATTAACAACCACTGAATAACGATGTAAGGCACGGTACCAAAGACAAAGTATGGCTTATTTNTTACWCCAACTTAGTTCCCATTGGTTCTACGMCWTRCACTACCAGCTACCATTGCCCYAATTTCAAATCCGTTAAARAACAARTGTRAATTTAACMKGTAAAACATCAATTARTCTGGGTTGGAAGGTAAATAGTACTTCAAATCAATCGTAAAGAAACCCAGGTTCATTTCAGTYTCWAATTSYTCTATACCGATGTTCTTATCATACACCGCTTTCATAACGATTACCYTGGTAAAAGGCAATTGATASGAGGAACCCAAATAGAAGTATCCCGAATTCTCCGTTCTRTATTCCCAGCCAATATTGGCAATCAAAGCGAAATTCATCCACGACTTTCGATTGAAAGTGTATGAAATATTATCAATGAMCTCCACCTCGCTCCTTTTGAACATATTCAAGCTYACYCCSGCAGAATTRTTCATATAAAAACGYTCACCSAGCCGTATRTGAAYCATGGCAGAAACCGGTATTTCATATTCCACAATGGCAAAGTTGGCTGTCGTTGAAAAGGTACTGTCCAGATCCGTAACTCCGAATGCGTAATTGCGCTTCATGTAGTTTATACCACTCTCGACAGACACCTTGTTAGCCAAGGGCATGCGGACCACCATACCCCAGGAAAACCCAAGTGTCGGTTCAATTGTGAAGTTCACATCATTTTGGATCAAATCCGCATTGCCAGAGTTGAAAAACTTGTTCTTGAATATTGGTCTAAACTGAAATCCAACTACCATTGGATCATCYTGTGCTATTGACGAATAAGGTAAGAGAGACARGGAAAGTAATATTACACCCAACAATATTGAAAAYYGTCGCTTGTTACTTGTCACSCMTCTTCCATCTGGTCCAAAACCCATAACTCGTAACATTGTAATGGCTGAATAATGTTGGCTTAATACAATTTCAATAAGGCAAAATGATGCTGGATTCGGAGAAGTTCTAGCTTATTCTCAACTTTTGCCCAACCCGAAGAATAGAATTTCGTCTAATACCATTTAACTCACAGAGCCTGTTAATGGAGATTCCGTATTGYTTGGATATTAAGTAAAGGAATTCCCCCTTGTTAACCCGGTGGTACTTAAGTCCTTTYGGAACTACRGAATAGCTCCATTTTGTTTTATTCAGTATAACGGTATCATTCACCAATACATTGTTCCTATAATCAATAAAGTTYCGTGGGTTTAARGGCTTACCCTTGAAGCGGGCTTCAAAATGTAAGTGAGAACCGGAAGAATRMCCCGAACTGCCCCCAAGACCCACCAGCTCACCGGCTTTGATCTTTTGACCAATTACCACCTTGATTCGATGCAGATGAGCATAAAGGGTTTCAAGACCATTATAATGCCTCACCACAACAACACGTCCATACCCRCCGTGTTTCCTGGCGATCCGCACTACCCCATCAAATGCCGATACAACGGTATCCCACACCTCCAGGTCAATGTCCATTCCACTGTGATTGCGRCCATCGCCAAAATTCGATGTGATTACACCAAYWACWGGCGGCACATATAATTCTCCAGGCTTTGTTAAAACCAATTCCACTGAGAYGTCATTCCTTGACAGYGCYTCYGGRTAGGGATGGGTATTGTACGTRTCCCATTTGCCATAGTATTGACTKGCCGGATAGGTTTTTACCWGAGCAGCAGCCTGRGCTTCAKTGATCCTGGCATACTTGCTCCTTACAACTAACTGAATTTCGCGAATGAGTTCCTTYGGGATCTCGTCCAGGTCCAGCAATGAATCGATCATCACGTACACCTCCGATTTACTCATAAAATCCATGGAYTGAAAGGCCCGGCTCTCTCCACYWGAAGAATCTTYAGGAACGGTAGTCACAACCAACGAGTCRGCCTTCTCGTTGTCCCCCTTTATATCCGGGGTGGCWAGAAGGTTGGTCGTGAACGAACTCAAAAYAATTARGAGTAACGCTGCTTTGCAAATATGTAAGCTCTTTTCAATCATTTAACACTCTCTTTCCWCYAACCGAATTCGNTTTCCCNGCGAYAATTYCCACGTTATACTGMAGATTCCVCTCCAGGGTTACCTCAGGGTGYTCATTGATGCCATTTGATGCTACAGCCAATACTGTGCTTTTGCACCSCSRCAACRGCCTGTCCTGACAGGATATTCTCCAGGGCWTCGCGAATATCCTTACCAGTGACYGGGATGTCACYTCCRGGCCTGGAATCATCTAATCGYCCTCTGTACACACAAGTCATGTCGGCATCAAAAATACTGAAGTCCGGTGTACACGTAGCCGAGTAGGCCCTTGCTACATCCTGMGTTTCATCGTARAGATAGGGGAAAGGAAATCCAAGCTCTTCTCCCAACTCCTTCATTCTTCCCGGACCATCCTGTGGATGACTCACAATACTGTTACTGCTGATGGCTATGAACGATACGCCTTTGGGAAGATAATCGTTGGCCAATTCGATAAGCCCCTGATGCACATGGACAACATATGGACAGTGATTGCAAATGAACATTACCACAGTTGCCTTATCAGAYTTGAGAGAATCCAGTGTTGCCATCTGCCCATTGAGCGTATTCAAGAGGGTAAATGCAGGTGCTGTGAATCCCAATTCTATATCTTCAGTTTCTACCGCCATTGCTAATNNTTGCCTAATTMTAACATCATATTATACGATCATAGAGAGCMAAATATTTCAAAATACTTGTAAGCATATCTAGATTCTTTCMCGATGGATCCTCCTACACGCTGATTTCTTTTGCTTTTTGCCACCAAAATCAGCAAGCTCGTTTTTAAGGYRYATAATCTRCCAGAAGGCTACCNTTGTCAAAANGACCTTTCGCCTATATTCCYGATGTYAATATTCCTTATTGTACCAATTAAGGCTAATATTACACCACGATCTCCGTTAARAATATCTCAGATATYACCAAAGGTACAGAAATTAATANTTTTTGGCTACTCAYCCCGAAAAACCCTATCAGGTATGTTGATTTTTGYAGACTGGTTYTTYGTATTGTTTCACAGCTYRGTTGTRCTSTTTAACCTRTTYGGTTGGATCTGGCAAAAAACAAGGAGAGCTAACCTGGCTTTGTTGACATTAACGGCRGCATCCTGGTTYATTTTRGGCATTTGGTATGGGATCGGATACTGCCCCCTTACTGATTGGCATTGGGATGTTTTGAAAGAATTGGGRCRTAGTGACTTGCCGAATTCATATATCAAGTACYTAATAGAYCGTATTGTGGGGACGGATTTAGAYGCARACCTGGTTGACAACTCGGTTGCTATATGCTTTGGAGTAGCGGTATTCGCWTCTATCTTTGTCAACTYTCGTGATAGATGGTTTAAGTCTACACAGACATAATATCAGCGAAAGAGYAAAAATRTGTTTCAWGAATCAYATCCTGATTATTTGRCAATGGGCAAGCAACGAAAAGAACGAGCTCACMATCCTGRCAANTAAGCATCCAAACGGSAACAATGCGAATTCTGCAACTCTGTCATAAAGTACCTTATCCYCCYCGRGATGGGGGCAGTATTGCGATGAACAATCTCACCCAAGGATTGATCAACACRGGTAATGAGGTTCRGGTTCTTGCCATAAATACGCCCAAYAACCTGGTATAYATTGATGAACTTGATGAATCCTACGTMCGTTCHACTAAGATTGAAGCMGTATATATAGACACATCTATTAGAATTGGAGCAGCCTTCKTCAACCTGTTTACCAATAAGTCATACAATATAGAGCGATTCATCTCCMYGGGATTTGCACAGAAATTRRYWGAGGTMCTGACMGAYKGTGAATTTGATATTGTWCAGYTAGAGAGCCTTTTTGTCGCCCCWTACCTCGRYATCATTCGCAAAYAYTCAAAGGCAAAGGTGGTTTTGCGCTCTCATAACGTKGAGTTTGAAATATGGCACCGCAGAAGTCTGGCSTGCMAGAATCCRMTAAAAAAAGCATATCTCAGTCTTTTAACYGCYCGRCTYAAGAATTACGAGACRGAGCTARTGAAYCAATATGATGCGATYGTTTGTATTACCARCAGGGATCAAAATAAGATGAYAGAATTGGGGTGYACCCTGCCCATGACRGATATTCCGGTWGGAGTTGATGAGATCAAAGAGCCCATTGTTGCCCCTCCCACGCCCATCASKTTGTTTCACYTGGGATCGATGGACTGGATGCCCAACCTCGARGCCATAGAATGGTTTCTCAATGACATMTGGGRTGACGTCAAGAAWTTACTTCCTGATATCAAGTTGAACCTCGCCGGMAAAAGTATGCCGCAATGGCTTATGAATACAACCGATCCCAATATAGTAACTGCCGGCCATATTAAAGATGCMARGAAGTACATGAATGAAAATGGARTTATGATTGTTCCYCTRCTTTCSGGYAGCGGAATGCGSGTTAARATCATTGAGGGAATGGCRYTKGGTAAYGTCATTATTTCYACAACAATTGGTGCGGAAGGAATCCAATACGAACATGGAAARGACATTCTCATAGCAGATACTCCCSARGAATTTGYSGAGGCAATAACTRCCTGTTATTCGGATATAGAGCTCTGTRAAAAGGTTGGACGCAACGCAAAGGAATTGGTTAGAAATAAATACGACAACATTGTAATTTCGCAAAAGCTGATTRAATTCTACAAGTCGCTATCCTGAGTTCTAAAGATGAAGAAAGTTCTGGTGGTCGTATCAAGGGTTCCCTACCCTTTGGAAAAAGGAGATAAACTCCGGGCCTTTAATCAAATCAAAGTCCTGTCAAAAAAGTATGATGTRGCACTCTTTGCAYTSGAYGATCCATCTACGMGGTCRAGCAATGAGGCTAAAAAAGTGYTRRGTCAATACTGCTCTTCTGTAGATATCGTAAAGCTCARCAGATTTTCTATTTATGTGAATATCATACTGGCTTTTTTTAAAGGCCTCCCGCTACAGGTTGGATATTTCTATTCGGCTAATGCCCATAGAAAATTACAGGATCTCATTTGCTCTTTCCAACCTGACCATATTTATTGCCAACTGGTGCGCACTGCAGAATACGTGAAAGACACGAAAGATATTCACCTGACACTTGATTATATGGATGCACTGTCTAAAGGGATAGAGCGAAGAATTCCGAATGCCACCTTCTTTATGAAGGCCATTCTTCAATTGGAACTCAAAAGGCTCAGGACCTATGAAGCCCGGGTTTTCGATCGTTTCGACGCAAAGACCATCATCTCTGAGCAAGATCGGGATCATATTGATCATTCAGATTCCAGCTGTATTAAAGTGGTTCCCAACGGTGTTGACACAGCGTTTTTCAAGCCGGTTAAAGAGGAGAAAAAGTACGATATCGTATTCTCGGGAAATATGTCCTATCCCCCGAATATTGAATCAGCGGTCTACCTGGCGACGGAGGTTCTACCTCTGGTTCAAACGCAAAGACCTGAGGCAAATTTAGTAATTGCCGGTGTCAGCCCTGCACCGCAAGTGMAGTCATTGAAATCTAAATATGTAACSGTCACSGGATGGGTGGAAGATATGAGAGCATRCTACGCGCAATCCCGGGTCTTTATCGCTCCAATGCASACCAGYATTGGCATGCAAAACAAAATYCTGGAGGCCATGGCCATGGCKGTGCCATGCATCTGCTCTMTYATGGCCAACAATGCAATYGGGGCAGAAMATGGCGACAATATTCTCATTGGGGAGAATGCGGTTGAATATGCTAACAGTATCATTAAAATATTGGAGAATGAGGAGCTCGCTGAGAAGCTATCCAAAAGTGGACGGGAATTTGTCSTTTCCAGGTATGACTGGACAGCTGCTTCTGATGAATTGATGGGTATTTTTGCCTAACTTTGCASTAACATGTAAAGAGCGTTATGGCAGTTAAGTTAGATAAGATAGAGGAGACGATCGCGGAYATAAAAGCTGGGAAAGTTGTCATAGTTGTAGATGATGAAAATCGAGAGAATGAGGGTGACTTTATCGCTGCTGCGGARGTCACGTCACCAGCTATTATAAACTTCATGGCTACCCACGGYCGTGGACTYATATGTGTCTCTCTTTTAGAAGAGCGATGTGAGGAGCTCGATCTGGACTTGATGGTGAATAGGAATACYGCKCTTCACGAGACCGCATTCACGGTATCTGTAGATTTAAAGGGACATGGCTGCACAACGGGCATTAGTGCCAGTGACCGATCTAAAACGGTTAAGGCATTGATTGATCCTAAAACAACAGCAGAAGATCTTGGGCGTCCGGGACATATTTTTCCTCTGAGGGCAAAACAAGGAGGTGTACTGCGCCGCTCCGGGCATACTGAAGCTTCTCTTGACCTTGCCAGATTGGCTGGATTTAAGCCAGGTGGCGTGCTGGTGGAAATCATGAATGAGGACGGTACCATGGCAAGGTTGGATGATCTGCGTATCATAGCTGATAAAYTCGGACTGAAGATCATTTCCATCAAAGATCTGATAGCGTATCGATTGGAGAATGAAAAGTTAATTGAGAAGGAAGTTACCGTAGACATGCCTACCAAACTYGGAAACTTCAAGCTGACAGCCTATACGCAAAAAACTACGGGTGAAGTACACCTGGCGATGGTGATGGGTAAATGGAAACCTGATGAMYCGGTTCTTGTGCGGGTGCATTCCTCMTGTGCSACGGGTGATATACTGCATTCTTTGCGATGTGATTGTGGRGACCAGCTGGCCAAGGCGATGGAGATGGTTGAAGCTGAAGGCAGGGGTATTGTGCTCTATATGAAACAGGAAGGAAGGGGAATAGGTCTGATCAACAAAYTAAAAGCGTACAAGCTTCAGGAAGAAGGGAAAGATACAGTTGAAGCCAACCTGGCCCTTGGTTTTGACATGGACCACAGAGATTATGGCATCGGCGCACAAATCCTCAGGGATTTAGGAGTAAGCAAAATTAAGCTGCTCACCAACAATCCAACTAAACGGGTCGGTTTGATTGGCTATGGGTTGGAGATTRTRGARAATATCTCSATTCAAATACCAGCCAACAAGTACAATGAAAAATATCTCAASACCAAGCGAGATAAGATGGGCCATGAAATTTAGGAGTTGAATTAATACCCKRATTAHAGACCGAACGCGGTTTAAACATTCTCCCCACCTGATATATAAGTCTACCCTGGTGCTACGTAAAGCCATACTATATTTTCACCCCCTCATATATTTGAATTGATTCRTATCCSCAATCARAAAAAAGAATAAACCAGCASTCATCCCKGGATRAATTTATTGGTACTTTAGTATYAAYAATGCAAATTGGCAATAARGAAAAGCCAARCAAAGAACYAARCGAGKAGGCAAATGATAAATAGATATTTCAATTCTGTACTAATTCTCATTTGCYTCCCCSTGGKGCTCATTGCCCAGAAGAATTTTGCTCATAACTTCCCTCAAGATCTGAATAACTACACATTACTCATTGAGCGCATTCCRTTGCAATTCATGAAAAATGAGCTCAGGGAGCGTGACTCTACAGCTATCGCTATCGAATTTGAAAAGATCCAGGACATACAAGAGCTATACCTGGTTCAAGTGCCCAAATTTTCATGTCTGCTTCTTTCGGGTGATGAGATAGAYAGAGTTAGTAAATCCAATCCGGAACTGTATAGATATRTCCTGAAGTTCAAGGTCACGAAAAAGAAGATCAATAAGGTGKCTGAAGAGGTRATTTCCTTTTATTTCCGGGATTTGGAAAGGAGGAAAAACTTTAAATTAATCGGCATTCATAGCTATAATACGAAAGCTTCCCTBGTACTCATTTACGGACGAGTTAGAAGGATGTATACCAAACCCATGAAATAGATCATTACATTTACTKTAYKTTGGATGMCCAAAATCCTCATGAAACCYCAATYTARCAMMGGGCAAGCYATAGATTCCCTTAAACCATCAAACAAATTCCATTAATANTTCCTATGAAAGYACTCATCACCATTCTCATTGCACTATCCCCTACTGTTCTTATTGCTCAGAATTTAAAAAAGGAAAAAGTTAAGACATCAACRCTGGAGTATCCAAAAATAGCCCTGAGTGAAAACGCCATCAGCACTTTGAGTGTTGAATTTTGTTCCGGAGAAYTGGCTTTTAMRGGAACAAAGTCTGTTAAAGAGGGTGCCATGTGTAAAAACGAGGCCACMGATAAGATCATGATGTTGGAAGTTTATCGGCTCGATGTCTACACTGAGAGCACAGCGAGCTAYCTCAGAATCAAGAATTCGCATGATGAGGTGCTKTATATGAAACGGTATGCCCCAACAAAAACGACTTACAAGTTCGCAGAGAAGAACTGTTATTTTATTGAATCTTTTTGYACATCAGCCTGGGAAAAGAAAAAAGAAGGTTTTRAAGCAACAACCAACTCCAAGGATTATAATGAYAAATACACATCGTCTAAGAACTCGGTGAACAGGGCATTGTTTTTTACTTATGTGAATGAGGAGGTTGAAGTACATTACCCAAAAAGCAAGAATGTTGACTACTCWGACCTGGAAAAGGCRGCGGGAATCGCGGCKGAGGGCTATAAAATRTTGAARGGGAAAACCGGAGATGCTGCKGGAAAYGCAAAACTYGCCGAGGCCATCRCAATATGGGAAAAGGCRTTGGAAGAGAGCGCCGTAGAGAATAAAGCTGCYCGTATTAACAAAAAGGTAACGCTGGTGATCATGGAAAACATGGCACGTGCCTATGGGTATATGATGGAATTTGAAAAGGCCCTGAAAACCATCAATGACGAGTTGAAAATAGAGGGCAACTTTTCCAAYAACAAGACTCAGGTCAGRAAAGCWCTCAGGAGACGGTTGGAAATAAGGAGTGATGCCTATGACAAAAACAAGAACCGAACAATTACAATGGAAAAGACCAGGGTAAAAGTTGGTAAGGCTCCAAGCACCGAGTTCTCAACTTTTGAATCGGATTACAAAAGCCACTCCAGAGAACCTCTTGTCGCTTATGACCCTAAAGCAACCGGTGGCGCAAATCCTGACAATCCATTGAGAAAGTTATTGACGAAAAGTACAACCAGTGTAACGTTGATGATTCCCAGCATTGCTGCGGGTATGGTCGGCTTACCACAATATGCCAAGAAACAAAGTGAGTTTCCCATGGACATATGTGGTGTAACAGATGTAACCGTGCTGATTCTTAAGGGTACGATAACTTCTATTCCCCCGTGTATWGGAGACCTCACRGAATTGACAAAAATCAACTTTGCCAATAACTCATTGATGAAATTGCCRGATGAAATTGGYCAGCTGGAGAATCTRAARACGCTCAACTTAAGTGGGAATCCCATGCCGGCATCGGAGGTCTCGAGAATTCAAGCGCTGTTGCCTGATTGCAAGGTAAAATTCAAATARCCCACYARTGYCTGGGKAACNWCNNATGATCTATTCTATCTCSAGGATAGCTGTTGCCTTCATTTGGTTCTATCACGGCCTTGTTCCAAAGATTTTGTTTCAATCTCCAATTGAATTGGAGCTTTTAAGTAAGGGACCGATTGAATTTACCAATCCTGAACTAGTCACTTCAATTATTGGCTATCTTGAGATAGCYTTTGCCTTGTCTATGTTGCTCCTMTGGGCGAAGAGGTGGCCKATGWTGGYATCAGCCWTGGGAATGGTGATYCTGTTGTTGGGTACCCTAYTCTACTGGCCRKCATTGTTRAYGGAGGCCTTYAATCCTYTAACRATCAATTTRGCTGTGATCKCATTGAGCATCATCMMYSTGRYMWMKAWSWWAGTSKMYYYWSWSYYKGATTWKYYYARYWTTKCTWAYMTYKRMACYWCRCYAMMTRMWRWYAAMTWWKARWGMARKRMRRYASCWAYCHRWWRRRKABAYAACAGTATCCGCATACCTCGTTTTGGATGATATCCAGAGCGAACTCGATTTTGTTATTAAAGCCTTTGGCGCTGAAGAAATTGAGAGAATCGCTTTACCCAACGGAATGATAATGCACGCAGAAGTCCGCATTGGAGACACCGTTGTGATGATGGGACCAGCTAAGCCTGGCCACGATGCAAACAGGTGTATGCTGTATATCTATGTTAAAGATACGGACGCGACATACCAAAATTGTTTATCGGCAGGTGCAACATCAGAGATGGAACCAGCAGATCAATTTTATGGAGATCGAAATGCCGGTGTAAGGAGCCCGGGTGGCAACTCGTATTGGATCGCTACGCATTTTGAGGATGTCAGTAAAGAAGAGCTTACCCGAAGGTCTGTTGAAATGGCAGCCAAGTACCAGGAGAATTAAGGGTTCAACCCTTTTTCCTTAAGCGTACTTTTTGTTCGTATAAGTCAAAAGCTGCATCCAGGAATTCCTGCATTTTCGCCCTTTCTCTTTTGGCTCATAATGGTGTTTGTACACCTTTTTGGTGCTGACCAGCAATTGGTCACCCTCTAGCTTTGCGGTGGACATGAACGACCCTGTCTCATTGTCTACATTGACATTTAACTTTTCAAGTCCCTCAACACCATATCCCTCTGGTATCTTTAAAATGATGACATTGTGGTATTCCCTGGCTGCTTCCTGTACCATGCCTAACTATTCTCTTCTGACTTAACACCTAAAACCATTACCTTTATGAAATACTCATCATTAAAAACCAAAAAATGAAAAATGTGCTAACATCGCTGGTACTGTGTGTCCTTCTCTCCTCTGCACAAGCTCAAACGCTCACTTTCAGTGAAGATATTGCCAGCATATTCTACAGCAATTGCACCTCGTGTCACAGATCGGGCGGCATTGCACCATTTGCCCTGGAGTCCTATAACGATGCAGTGGTTAACAGTGGCTTAATCCCCTACATGATTGGAAATGGAATCATGCCACCCTGGCCTCCGGATTCCTCCTACCAGCACTATGCAGGTGAAAGATTACTTACCCAGCAGGAAATTGATGATATAACAACCTGGGTAACAGACGGAATGCCTGAAGGAGATCCGGCCCTGGCCCCTGATCCACCGGTTTTTGTGGCGGGTTCCTCAATTGGCACACCTGATCTCAAATTGCAGATTCCGGTTTATACCAGTAAGGCGGCGGTTTCTGACGAATACGTCTGCTTCTCCATACCGATAAACATYTCAACSACRAARTACATTAAAGCCATAGAGGTCATTCCTGGGAATCGGGCAATCGTGCACCAYGCACTGGCCTACCTGGATGAAACGGGAACWGTTCAAACGGATACTTCGGGATGYYTRGGCGTTAGCGGTGCCAGCCTTATGACRGGCTTTACTCCYGGCGCYGGWCCAACAATCTTCCCCAGCAATGAAAACATGAGTATGGGTATGACGATTACGCCCAACTCTAACCTGGTTTTGCAAATTCATTATCCCCAGGGAAGTGCRGGATTAAAGGACAGCACTTATGTCAACTTGTTCTTTTACCCCGACTCCATAACCAATGTCAGGGAAGTTTCTGCAGGAGCTATTTTAAGTAATTGGTTGCTGTTTATCCCGGCGAATACAGTGCAGACTTTCAATGCGCAATACCCGCAAGGGGTGGGTACTTTACCGGCTGCATTTTCTTTGTTAACGGTATTTCCACATATGCATCTGGTTGGAACCAGTATTGAAGCTTACGCGGTATCTGCAACGAATGATACCACAAACTTTGCGCGCATCAATAACTGGGATTTTGAATGGCAGGGCTTTTATAATTTCAAAAAGCCAATAGTGCTGAATGCCGGAACGAAATTGTACGCTGAGGCTGTTTACGACAATACCACAGCTAACCTAAACAATCCCAACAGTCCTCCTCAGGCGGTCATTGCCGGGGAGTCYACCACAGATGAAATGTTTCTGGTTTACTTTCATTACCTGCTTTACCAGCCRGGTGATGAGAACCTTAATCTGGATAGTTTGCTGTCACTGCCAMTGGGGACTGAGAAACAGCCTATATGGGARMAYTCCACACCAGATCTTCAGTTCTTTCCGAATCCGTTYAGCGTGAGCACRACGATGGAGTATGAGCTGGATTTGAACGATGAAGCGWCCMTTRCCATTGTTGATATATTGGGAAGGACGATAAAAACGGTTTATCTACCTAAATCAAAAGGCCAACAAACCTACACGTGGAATGGTGATGACAGGGATGGAAACCAGRTGAAGAATGGATTGTACTATTTTCAGCTAAAGATAGAAGGACAAACGCGGAGTAAGAAGGCGGTTGTGTTGAGGATCAAATAGARWTTCACTTAATCCTTTCCTTGTTCCCAATCGCATCCATCTTYATGCCGGTTATGGCAAACTTCACCCAGTTTTTCTTCTTGGAGAAGAAGGAGGTCACGATATCAGTAAGCATCCTGTACTTGGTAGCGGTGAACGGATACCAATGAGGTTCTATCACTTTACTCTGTTTGTCTATCAGTATTGATTTGGAATTACAGAAGCTGCGCAAGCCTATATCACCCTTGTAGCGTCCAAAGCCACTTTCCTTAACGCCGCCAAAGGGAAGATGTGGATTTCCCTCCGTAAGCATGTGGTTGTTGATCGAGACATTCCCAGTTACCAATGCCCTGGCTACGCGGTCACAGCGTTTCATATCTTTGGACCATACACTGGCGCTGAGTCCGTAGGGTGAGTCATTACCCAACTCAATGGCCTCTTCTTCTGTTTTGAATTTCATAATGGGAATCACAGGCCCAAAGGTTTCTTCGGTCATGATCTTCATAGAGTGGTCTACATCCACGACAATTGTCGGTGGGAAATGACGAGAGTTCCCTTCCCTTGTTCCACCACAGAGAACCTTGGCCCCTTTCTCTACAGCCTCGTTCACATGGCCTTCTATAATATCGACCTGAAAAGCAGTGGTGATACACCCAACATCGCAGTCCTCAGGATCCTCAATTACCCGCTTTTCGTGTGATGCGCGTAGCTTTTTGGTCTTTTCCACTATCATCTCCACAAACTCATCATAGATGTCTTCCTGCACGTACAATCGCTCAATAGAGGTGCATGATTGTCCTCCCGTAGTAAATCCTCCCCACATCACSCCATTYACCGTMCGYTCAAGRTTWACATCCGCGAATACAATACTCGGATCCTTRCCSCCAAGTTCCAGGTCAACAGGRATCAAATGCCGGGCTGCTTGTGCCATCACCTTRCGYCCSGTATTACAACTTCCGGTAAAATGAATTTTATCAGGCTTTCCCTCGATCAAACGCTGTCCCGTGATACCCGTTCCATAAACAACCTGAATTGCGTTTTTCATAAACCCACTCTTCTCATACATCTCCTCAAACAGTCCCTTAAGCGGCGTAGCTTCAGAAGGCTTTACGATAACTGCATTGCCCGCAAGAAAGGCGAGTATCGATGGAATCAACCCCTGATACAGAGGATAATTCCACGGTGGTATAACCAAAATTGTYCCCARAGGCTGATAGATGATCTTTGATTTYTTWCCCATCAAGACAATTGGAGTSGGCACTTTCTGATCACTTAGAACCTTCCCTGCCYTGTGGGCAAATACGTGAATYACATCACAGATCTCAAAAAGTTCKGAAGTGAATGCATCRACCCGGGATTTACCCGTTTCCYGAATCACYCTGGTCATGAGTTCCTCCCGGTTCTCAATTACATARTCACGGAGYTTGAGCACCTCYATGACCCGTTCTGCAACMGACATTGCTGCAATCTTAGTCTGAACAGACCTTGCATTTCTATACACCTGGTCYACTCCACCCTGATCKGTCTCCTCAATATCATAGAGTTTTTCAAGGGTGATTGGGTTGATTACGTCAATTGTRGTACCTGCAGGKGKCTCCTGCGTGATTGGTTCMGTAGATCCGTTGGTTTTCATGATTTGGTGTTGCGTTTTGAGTGATGCTAAATTTAAGAAATAATAGCKGGTCAAGATSGCGCCTGGYCTGTTGKTRCCAGGCTTNNAAGAAAACGCAAATAAAATTTAAGCTACCCGGTYCTCAACAACTCCCGGGCATTTTCCACSGCTGCTTYKGACATTTCTTCGCCACTCAACATTTTAGCGATCTCATCYACGCGCTCATCATCATTGAGCTTCCTGATATTGGAGTGAGCCAGATCYTTGYCACTTAACTTAAATGCCAGATAATGGGCATTGGCCTTRCTTGCAATTTGYGGTAAGTGTGTAATTGTAATCACCTGAAGTGTAGCYGCAATTTTCTTCATCAGTCCGCCCATTTTATCCGCGACCTCCCCTGATACACCSGAGTCAATTTCATCAAATATCATCGTTGGGTGTGCCTTGAGTTTTGAGACAGACGATTTGATGGCYAACATTACCCGCGATAATTCACCGCCTGATGCMGCTTTRCTCAATACAGCAAACCTACCTCCCTTATTGGCCTGCAATAAGAGCTCCACCTCRTCAACACCGTTYGGYCCTAACTCAGCCGACTGATSGTATTTCACTTGAATCTCTGCATCGCTCATACCCATCTCCCGAATCAGCTCCCTRATTTCAGTTTCCAGCATGSKGAAGACCGACTTTCTRTTYTTTGARATTTCCARSGCRCGACCCGTCAGCGATGCRTGGAGCAGATCAATTGTCTTTCGCTTCTCAACAATAGCATCCTCCAGGGACTCAGTATCTGAAAGTTTGGACTGAAGTGTGTTTTTCAAATCAACCAGGTCTTCAATTTTGYTGGCTCCATGCTTAAACAARAGGTGATTSATTTTGTTGAGAAGATCGGTTACCGTTTCCAAMCGCTCCGGATCATAAGCTGTATTCTCCTGAATGCGTTCCATCTCATACACGATGTCGTCGAGTTCAACAGAAAGGGTTTTCAGCCTGCCCTCTAATTCCTCAACACTCTTTAGGTAGTCACTTACYCTSGACAAATTGGCAATTGTACCCGACAACATKGATACCACCCCSCCTTCCCCGTTACTCAACTCATTTGCYGCRCTTTGCAAGCCTTGCTTGATCTCYTCAGCATGGCTCAATTGRCTTGCCTCCTCTTCCAGGTTTTCAATACTCTGTCCTTCCAGGTCAATTTCTTCMAGCTCCTTCACCTGAAATTGCAAATAATCAAAATCAGAAAGCGCAGATTTCTCTTTTTCAATGAGCTGCTKCAAAAGGCTTTTTTCCCGTACATAGTCACGGTATTCCYTTCTATATRYTGMCAGCGCTGTTTCATGYTGCGCAAAGGCATCAACTATGGAAAGATGAAATCCAGGGTTATAGAGCAATAGCTTTTCGTGCTGTGAATGAATATCTAYYARWTSYKCTCCSARMWYMSWKARMACWKTWAGSTTWACMGGWGWRTCRTTKAYAAAWGCYCTTGAYTTWCCKSMWGGRMKRATYTCTCTTCTRATRATGGTYKCGGMYTCRTAATCRAKATCWTSATSKSYRAAYAWWTAGGCCAGATCATATTTTTCTACTTGAAAAGTACCTTCTACAATGCACTTACTTCCCCGATCCTGTAGTACCGCAGTATCCGCTCTTTCGCCGAGAATCAAGGATAATGCGCCGACCAGGATAGATTTTCCCGCACCAGTTTCACCCGTAATTATTGAAAGCCCTGCCGAAAACTCAAGATCGAGTTTTTCAATGAGGACATAGTTCTGAATACTGAGTGATTTTAGCATGGCACTAAGGTAGGAATAATTCGTGCCTGCGGTGGGTTATTGTGTTCATCCGCCAGCTGGGGGGGCGAACAGCATATCATTGGCTAAGCCGAGCTAATTCTTAATAATCTTCGCGTACTTGATGGTATTGGCCGGATCTATTTTGTTGAGCAGTTTTATCAATCGCGCCTTTTCATCCTGCGCAGCTGCAGAGAAAATCTGAACAATTTCATCCGCTTTGGCATCAAAGAAGACTTGAAGCACATAAGAACTTCTCTGTTGCAAATGAATTTTCATAAGYCSCTCMAGRCTYTCGAGAATAGTCAGACGAGCAGAGGCCACATCATCCACCATCTTGTCCAGYCCCTGTCGGTGGTAYTGGTATAGACATTCYCTATAAGGACTGTATAGCTGATTGAGAATATTCTCAACCAAAYTGTATTTRTTCTTTTTGTTRTAGGCCTTCCAACCCCGTTCCGGAGCTGCTTGCGCATTGTTGGCTATACTTTGTGCCTTTTGAAAGTATGGGTTCCCACCTTTCAACGAATATGAATCATAATCTATCCCAAGGATGAGATATGCATAGAAGCCCAAAATTGAGGTGAGGTTGGTTAAATGTTGACTCTCGGAAAATTCCAGCGGATCATATTCCAGATAAGTAAAGACCAAATCCTGATCATTGATATTGAGAATTCGAGAATTATAGGACGAATTGTAAATCGGTCGCCTCACTTGTACCTGCATAGTACCCTCCCATTGATCCACTTTGTTCCACTTAGTGATGTTCATCAGAATCGTACACTCAATCCGCTCCTCAGCCCTGAATTGGTCATTGGTCCACTTGCGGGAATTCATGAACTCATAAATGGCTTTTCTCAGCGTTTCAAATGCGCGTTTATCACTGGACTGTATCTGAGAGGATAAGATTTGAACGGTACAGTTCAGCTCCTGGGCACTACTTTTGACGGGAGCAAAAAAGAGCGTAGAGACAAAAATCAATATGACTCCTGTGATTTGCCTTAATCCAATATAATCTTTAGATGAGCTCACTGACTGCTTTAACAATATCCCTGGCTACGGCCGACTTTGCCTTTAACTTATATTCCTCGATATTATTATCTCTATCGATGATGGTAACCTTATTTTTGTCTCCACCAAAACCTGCTCCCTGGTCATTTAGCGAGTTCAATACGATCAGATCCAGATTCTTCCTTTTCAGCTTGCTTTGAGCATGCATCAGTTCGTTCTCTGTCTCCAATGCAAATCCGACCAGTAGCTGTTTCTTCGTCTTCACAGCACCCAGCTCCTTTAGAATGTCTACCGTCGGTTTTAGCTCRATYTCCATRGCMGATCCATTCTTCTTGATTTTATTTTCCGCCATCTTYACCGGTGTGAAATCAGCGACCGCTGCACTCATTATTAGAATATCACAATYRGCAAATCGCTCYTTGCAAGCCTGGAGCATATCCTGAGCAGAGACTATTGAAACAAGTTCAATGTYGGAATTGTCAAGTTGGAGYGCTGTTGGRCCGGTAATAAGTGTGACCTCAGCGCCAGATTGAGCCATTTCCTSGGCSAKGGCRWARCCCATTTTRNCNCTGMWGMGNGNTTSSMWATAWAMCGWACSGGATCAATKGCTTCGTGKGTYGGACCSGCGGTAACCAGCACTTTCTTACCRGYAAGYTGGCTTATCTCACTTTTTTTTTTNGATTTTYCCGYTAAATGTGATAGAAGTGTGGCATAYAATACTTCAGGTTCAGCCATCCTRCCCTCCCCTACTAAGCCGCTGGCCAATTCCCCATCTTCGGCCGGAATGAAAATATTTCCATACCCYTCCAAACTTTGGATATTGGCCTTGGTTGAAGGATGGTCATACATATCAAGATCCATTGCAGGGGCGAAATAGACCGGRCATYTTGCGGACAAGTAAACAGCCAGGAGGTAGTTGTCGCAAATTCCRTTGRCCATTTTACCTAAGGTATTGGCGGTAGCYGGAGCAATGAGATACACATCCGCCCATGCGCCCAGTTCAACGTGGTTGTTCCAGCCTCCATTTTTTTCYTTGGTAAATTCAGAAATAACAGGATTTTTRGARAGAACACTTAAGGTTAGCGSTGTGATGAAGTCCCTGGCAGCTGAAGTCATCACCACCTTTACCTCGGCGCCCTCCTTGATCAGAGATCGTACGAGAAGCGCAATCTTATATGCAGCAATGCTGCCGCAAACACCTATGAGAATTTTCTTACCTGATAATTCCATTTTATTCCGATGGTATGCTACCGGTCTTGCAAAAGACAAGAACTAATACGAATACCARTCAAATGAGTTTCAGGAACAAGCAGCGGCCTCAAGAARGACAACTACYTGTCTTCGCTTTCCTCCCCGTTCTCGGRTTCTACCTCCACACTCTTACGACGCATATARATCTTGTCMTCAAGAAATTCCTCCGCCGCGATAAGAGAGGGCTTGGGAAGACGTTCATAGTACTTGGATATCTCTATCTGCTCYCKGTTTTCAAATACCTCTTCCAGGTTAWCAGAAGTAGTTGCRAATTCKGCAAGCTTYGCATCCAATTCCTCCTTCATTTCAGAACTTATCTGATTRGCSCGCTTGGCCATTACCACAATAGACTCATAGATATTCCCTGTGTTTCTTTCGTAATCTATAATATTTACGGTCCTGGTYGTGTTGTGCGCTTTTGTCTTCTTGTGATCCATGGTTTTTATTTAANTAAGACCTGCCTGYGCTTCGATTTCGCTTAGCGACCCTGCCTACCGGCAGGCAGGCACGGCAGGNBGGTTACTATGTTAGATTCTCCAGCTCTTTCCTGGTRTTTTTTAATATTGTTTCTGCCTCCYTGGCTAAATTTTTATCCGCTCCCTTASCATTTACTTCTTCCCCTAGTTCTGACACCGGKGGACGATAACCTTCAAATTTATAATACGCYTGAAGRGTGGAAGTAAATCTCTCTTTCTTCTTAGAATAAATACTGTTTACAGCAAGYAGATAGYTAGACTTGAGAATATAGAATARCACCTGCTCTTTATATCTGGTGTCCGGAAAGTCCTTGACGACATTATTGAACGAAACTATCGATGCTTTATACTCTCTTAGGTGGAARTACAATTTAGCATTATYGAAYGCTTTTGTTTCGAGTTTATCCCGTAAAACATCAATAAGGTCATTGCATTCAGCTACTTTTTCACTTTTTGGGTAGCGGTTGGTAAACAACTGCAGCTCGTTTATCGCTTTATACGTACTGGATTGATCCAGGCTAGGACCCGGTGAATTCAGATARTAACAATAGGCTGACATGAACATACTCTCCTCAGCATGCTGACTTGTAGGATAAGTCCTCAGGAAGTTTTTAAAATAAAAGCCTGCCATTATATAATCTTCAAGATAATAGTGACTGTATGAGTAATAGTAATATATTTCTTCMGCYCTGCCCARTCCGCGATACAATCCGATCAACTCCTCATAAAGTGTTAACGCCTTAAAATATTCYCCCTCTTCATAGTACTTRGTGGCCTGKKYATATTTGAAGTCCAGGTCATCACTCTTGAGCACTTTCTGATATTGACTACAAGAAACTCCTGTGAAAAGGATAAATGCAACAAATACAGACCTAAGCAATAGTTTAGTCATCTAGATGAATATCGGCTTTATCTTATCTGAAAGCAGGCCCATTTAAAAGCGTGCAAAAATAAGCATTATTGAAGAATATTAAAAATCTATTAACAGAACGGCCTTCTCGATGAATTATTATAACGGCTATTGATAATAKGTCTGTAGTTTCYCRAGAAAAAAATCGGGTGCCTTRATAGGTCTTCCACTCTCCTTATCAATAAAAACCAAAGTTGTTTGAGCCCGATTGACCATCACCTTGTCCATATTAAAGGTTTGGTAGTGAAATTCTATTCTTGCCTGGGGAAGGACTGGAATAGTGGTCTTTATCACCAGCTCATCATCATAATAKGCAGGTTTCAGGAAGGTGACYTGATACTCATAAACYGGCAGCAGTATCCCATTGTCCTCCAAATCCTTATACGTAATTCCAAAARTRCGCATTGCCTCYACCCGGGCYACCTCAAAGTACTGGGCGTAGTTACCGTAATAWACATAACCCATTCTATCAGTCTCGCCATATCTCACACGAATATTCAACTCTGCTTTRTACATTTTGTGTCGGTAGTTTATATCGCGCTAATTTAGGATTAATGCGCATATATTGTAATCGGGATTGTTCGTCAATGCCTTGTATTTTCCCTATTATTGTATTCCAAATTTGGGGTTAAGATGTGGGGAAATTATAGGAACAAGAGGGGTTTAGCCGCCATTGCCTTAATTGGCTTATTGCTGCTGGGGTGCAAACCAGSTGGTAAAATCACTTCAGTTGAGGGTTCATTCRTTCAATTCTCAGCTGAGAATACGCCTGATGAAGATGCGGATATGACAGCGCTCATTCAACCGTTTAGCTCAAAACTTAATAAAGACATGAGCACCGTTCTTGCCCAATGCGAATTGGACATGTTTAAAGGTACTCCCGAGGGCRTATTGGGTAACTTTATTGCGGATCTAACMTTRRCMAAGACCAACCARTATTGCAAAGAAGCAGGTTTGGCCCTTGCAGACGTCTGTCTGCTCAATAACGGAGGATTGAGAACGACCCTGCCTAAAGGCCCTGTTCTAAAAAGGCGGATCTTTGAACTCATGCCATTTGAAAATGAGATGGTTGTTCTGACAATAAGTGGAGAAAAAATGCAGATACTGTTTGATTACCTGGCGCGRATAAATGGTATGCCCATCGCTGGAATGAGCCTGGTAATTGAGAACAGGAAACCAACAACAATGCAAATTGGCGGGAAACCATTGGACGTCAGCCGAACTTACCGGGTGGCGACTTCGGATTATCTTGCCGAAGGAGGTGACAAAATGAAGTTCTTTCTTGATCCCCTTAAGCGGGATAATCTAGGTCATAAATTAAGAGATGCTATTATTGAMTTCATCTTTGAGGARGGTGAAAAAGGAAAKGYTATTACGGGGAAAATTGATGGAAGAACAACGGTGATTGAATAAGAGGATTATTAATGATGCCTGCGTTATTTGTTAATGTTGAATTGGTTAACGTGTAACAGCTATCGGAGAGTGATTAAGAATAAAAGACAAAAAGAATGGAGCATATAGATCGACGGGGATTTATTAAAACTGCGGTTGGAGCTACTGCTTATGTAACTGCTGTTGGCCTTCCTTTAACAGCGTTGGCCAAAAAGGAAATCATCAAATTGACCATCCTGCATTCCAATGATATACACAGCCAYATAGACAAGTAYCCCGAYAATGATCCAAGATATCCCAGCATGGGSGGAGCKGCCAGGAARGCGGCATCAATAAARAAGATTCGAAAAAGCSAGGAGCATGTGTTGCTTTTTGATGCCGGTGATATGCTGCAGGGAAGTCCTTATTACAATATGTATAAAGGTGAAGTGGAGTTCAAGGTAATGAGCGAAATGGGATACGATGCTGCGACCGTTGGCAACCACGAATTTGACAATGGCTTGCAACAATTAGCTGATCAACTGGTACATGCAAATTTTCCATTTATCAGTTCAAACTATGACTTCACCGGCACGCCCATGGAAGGCAAAACCCTGCGATTCAAAATCTTCGAAAAAGGCGGAGTRAAAATTGGTGTTTTTGGGCTGGGAATTGAGCTTGACGGACTGGTTAATAAGAAAATGTATGGCAACACTAAATGCAACGATGCAATGACTACTGCAGCGGAAATGTCATATCTGCTAAAGRTTGAAAAAAAATGCGATATGGTCATCTGTTTATCGCACCTCGGGTACCGTTACGACAGCAAAAAAATATCGGATCATGTGATTGCCAARAAATCAAAAAATATWGACCTCATCATCGGGGGACACACCCATACCWACCTCGACAAGCCCATCACCTATACCAATAGTGATGGCAAGGATGTTTTGGTTTGCCAGGCGGGCTGCTACGGCATTAGGATAGGCCGTTTGGATTACGTAATTSAGAAAAAAATATTACGCGACGGCTCTCAAACCAGTAGGATTAAAATTCTCAATAAAACAAGTCATATTTAATTTTTTTTCTACTTTTTTTTTGTCAATTTTTGTGCACCCAATTAGGACAGCTTAATTGAGCGTAAAAAGGACCCTTTTKKNGGCCGCTTTTTCAACCTTTTTTTATTTTTNTTAATCTTTTTTTGCAAAATATCTAAATCGATTGGCGGCCAAAGCTCATAAAACAAAGGACCAGACTGAAGTTTGGGAAAACTGCATGAAAGTTGTTAAGGACAATGTTAGTTCGCAAGCTTTCAAGACGTGGTTTGAACCCATCGTTGCTGTAAAGTTRAAGAGCAATGTGCTGACSATACAGGTGCCTAGYCAGTTTTTTTACGAGTGGTTGGAAGAGCATTACATCTCTCTTTTAAAGAAAACCATACGCAAGGAATTGGGGAGCAGCGGCAGATTGGAGTACAGCATTATTATGGAGAGCGCATCTTCTAACAACACTGCGGCGTACACTATTAAAATACCTACAACGGACCGGAATGTTCTCAAGAACCCTTCGGTAGCACTGCCTATTGATATCAATAAGGACACGATTCGCAACCCTTTTATAATTCCAGGTCTAAAGAAGATCAAAGTKGAKTCACAGCTTAATGCATCTTATACATTGGACAATTTCATAGAGGGTGAATGCAACAGATTGGCGCGTTCTGCSGGATATGCTGTTTCGGAAAAACCTGGGGGAACCTCATTTAATCCATTGCTTATTTATGGTGGRGTTGGCYTGGGAAAAACTCACCTTGCACACGCCATCGGGATTCAGATGAAGGAAAAGTTTCCCGAGAAAATTGTGCTCTACGTAACGGCTGAGCGATTCCAGACGCAATTTGTAGATGCWATCCGTTCAAACAACAAGAACGATTTTGTCCATTTTTATCAAATGATCGATTTTTTGATCATMGATGACGTCCAATTCTTTTCCGGRAAGGAAAAGACACAAGATGTTTTCTTTCATATTTTCAACCACTTGCACCAAACWGGCAARCAGTTGATCYTAACGTCTGACAARCCACCTATTGAAATGCAGGGAATGGAGCAAAGGCTGCTCTCTCGTTTCAAATGGGGACTGTCTGCAGATCTACAGGTTCCGGATTTAGAAACGCGTATAGCTATCCTTGATAATAAGATCAGGATTGATGGTATCGTGATGCCCCGGGACGTTGCAGAGTATCTTGCTTATAGCATTACAACCAATATCCGTGAATTACAGGGTGCCTTGGTTACGTTATTGGCGCAGAGCTCTTTCAACAAGAAACCTATTACCATCGATTTGGCAAAACAAATGATCGATAAGTTTGTGAAAAATACAGCTCGTGAAGTCTCTATAGACTATATACAGAAAGTGGTATGYGACTATTTTGACTTGCCTATAGAGTTATTGAAATCCAARACAAGAAAAAGAGATGTCGTACAAGCGCGTCAGTTGGCCATGTATTTTTCTAAAAGCATGACCAAATCCTCTCTTGCCAAAATCGGTGCACATTGTGGTGGGAAAGACCATGCTACCGTACTSCACGCATGCAGAACGGTTAATAACCTGATTGATACTGACAAACAGTTTAAGGGTTATGTCACKGATCTTAAGAAGAAGATCAGTATAGACTGATATAGCCTTGCATTTGTTTCATCAACACAATTACGAGGGCAACCCCCTGCTCACTTTAAGAGGGAYWGTTTTCGCGCAATGATTACYCCTKTSGSAGCTCATGATTGCTCTGCARTTGATCGCGGTAGCGAGCCTGCMKGCMGGCANNNANANNNGNAGTTTGCATCGGTTTCGCTATTCTTCTAAAYACATTCTGGTTACCAATGATTTCTAAATTACCCATACTATGAAAGTACTGATGGTTTGTCTGGGAAACATTTGCCGTTCGCCWATAGCDGAAGGKGTGTTAAGGCACAAAGCAGAACTGAAKGGTTTAGACTATRAAGTCGACTCTGCCGGAACAGCYGCGTACCACGTCGGCGAACAACCGGACCCACGTATGCAATTGACRGCGCAAAGCCATGGGATCGATATTTCAAGTCARCGTGCACGACAGTTTTCRATMGAGGATTTTGATAGMTTCGATATTATCTACGCYATGGATGACTCGAACTATCGCGACATTMTTTCGAAAGCAGAAACGGATGMTGAACGAGCAAAAGTCAAGCTGTTATTGAATGAATACAAACCCGGCTCTGATATGKCAGTTCCAGACCCATGGYATGGCGGAACAGACGGATTTGAAAGGGTSTTTCAACTGGTSGACGCGGCTTGTGACAACATYATAAAAAACRACTAGAATGGCATCAAAGGGAACCTTATTYCTTATTCCCACAACACTTGGCGATARTCCYRTYGCCAATGTGATACCCGCTCCAAYGGTTGAGRTTGTCAATRCAATCAACCACTATGTTGCCGARGATATCAGAACTGCCAGGCGGTACCTCAGCAAATTGGGCGTTAAGAGYCCGATCCAAACAYTGGARTTYTATSAATTGAACAAACGAACAACGCCAGAGGAGATTCCSGAACTGCTGGCACCGGCCCTGAATGGTTATAAYCTGGGTTTRTTATCTGAAGCAGGCTGTCCGGGAATTGCTGATCCTGGAGCRGATTTGGTTAGGGAGGCCCATAACAAWGGTGTTAARGTAGTTCCTCTTGTAGGGCCATCATCCTTACTTYTRGCCCTGATGGCATCTGGRTTGAATGGACAGAATTTCACCTTTCAAGGCTATTTGCCTAAAGACAGCAGCCTTCGATGTAAATCCTTGGCTCACCTGGAAAAATTAGCCGTAGGTGGTACAACGCAATTGTTTATTGAGACTCCGTATAGAAACCAGCAAATGTTCGATGATATTCTGAAGACCTGYRGTGGGCATATACTSCTGTGTATAGCTACTGATCTTACTTTACAGACAGAATCTRTTGCTACSAGGCCTGTTTCTCAATGGAAAAAGCASCAACCGGCGTTCAAGAAACGGCCRACTATTTTCTTGCTGGGCGTTTAAGMAGAGGTCATTGCAAGCTGATTATCRTTCAARGAGCACTGCTCGGTTTCCCYGATCAGMTCACCTCTACAAAGAGTACCCTCTTCCTTACCTCMTYATTGGAAAYATTCGCRACGCGATTTTTAAAATTAATATCGGTGTAAATCGCGTKGGTTTTCCCTGAGAGATCATGAACTTCAATCCTCAARCCCCKATTGTTCAATTCCCAATCMCAATCTTGMTGGAGTCAGGTTTATTCAGTAATTACAACRCTGGAGGCGATAAAGATCCGCTCTATATGGTCGCCATGAATGGTGTCAATGATCCATTGCAGCTCCCCTGCTTCTTTTGCATAGTGTTTCATGGCATCCTCGGGTACAGTTTCCAAAAAGGATTTGCCTTCAATCAGGACATGCTTTCCCGACACATCAGATGGAATGACAAATGCATCGTTCTCGATCTTAACAATCATMCGCTTGCCACTGTGCARATTAATGCGAAACCAACAGCCATCCTCCTGACACACTTCGGATATCCCAGCTTTTAGTTTGACAAACAAGGTGTCCGTATTATTAGCAAGGATATCAAATTCATCAAGCGCAACCGCTTTTCTATCATTGATCTTCTTCCCATAGTAATTCATACCATCCTCAATCAGAATGATCTCTTGCYCACCCYTACCAGAGTTCAAATCACATCCCAGGGTTAGAACAAGAKATATATATAGTAGTAAATATCGCATGGTGTTATCCAGTACTATTTGGGTGTCTGGGCATTCTTTATACTTATCAGCTCAATGTCAAAGATCAGTGTTGAATTGGGTGGAACGAGATTGGGATATCCCTTTGCTCCATACSCTAAATCCGGTGGAATTGTGAACCTTCTTTGCTCCCCTAATTTCATCATAGCAACACCTTCATCCCATCCGGCTATTACTCTTTGGYGTCCGATGTGAAATTGAAACGGCTGCTCTCTTTCCACCGATGAGTCAAACGTCATTCCATTTGTCAGATAACCTGTATAATGMACGATAACAATTTGMCCGGYTTKGGGRGTCSGGCCAGAACCCTTTTTAACCACCTGGTATTTCAGCCCACTTTCGGTGCTCTTCTCCTTAATACCCTCTACTTCAAAGGGAATGGCTTTAACGGACACCATAACGTCCAGAAGTTCCACATCAAAAATAAGTRTTGATCTCGCAGGTATCTGTGGTGGTTTCCCAGCCTCACCATAGGCCAAGTGGTAAGGAATAATCAATATGGCTTTATCACCCACATTCATCAATGCAAATCCTTCATCCCATCCCCTGATCACCTGCCCTTTTCCCAGTGTGAATTCAAATGGAGTTCCACGGTCTACAGAGCTGTCAAACACTTCTCCATTGGTAAATTTACCAGTGTAATGTGCTGAGAYCTTATCTCCCACCGTTGCGCGGAYGCCATCRCCTTTCTCTGTAATGATATAYYTCAATCCRGAGTTYGTTGTGATTGTATCACCAGTAATACCAAAAACTGCAGCACTTGAAACCAGYATGGCCAKGACCASYGTCCAGAAAGTCTTCCCYAACATTTTCYTCATCGGATTTCGATTAAACTGACATCATACACCAGGATTGCATGAGASGGGATCATTACCGCATCACCCAACAATCCATAACCTAARTGCGAAGGTAAAATAAACTTCGCTTTATCTCCTTGATTCATCAACAATATCCCCTCGTCTATCCCTTTCTCAATTTCCCCCTTGCCAATTACAAATCCCTTTGTGCCTGTGGAATCCGAGCTATAACAAATGGTCCCATCAGTAAGGCTTATTTCATAATTGATAACTGCCACCTGTCCGGAATCAGGCTTCAAGCCATTGTCATTTTTTTCATAGATGGTATACCGCAACCCACTCCTGGTTTCCGTCATCCGCCAATTTCTCCTTTTTATATAGTCATCTATCTTCTTGCCCTCCATCCTCAAACGGGCCTTGTTTGCACCCACCAATGACTCATTTGCCTCATGCTGCGTCAATTCTTTCTTTGCCACTTCCGGTTCCCTCTTGCACGCACAAGCAAAGAGGAGAAACACCAATGTCATGAATACCCAAAGACGAAACGATCGACGGCAATAAATTTGACACACAGGTGGATGATTATTGGCGCTTTTCACGTGACCTTAAAATTCTGATATCAACACATACAACATCAAGATGTCAATTGCTCCTTATATTGHGGGAGKACAGAATTAAACTTTTCTTCWGCTTCTGAAAGYGAACCMKCGAACTCTCCWCCAGCKGCATTTYGGTGTCCTCCCCCWYTAAAATGATCYTCCGCCACCWGATTYGCCGGAAATGTTCCAATGGATCTAAAAGAGCACTTAACGAACTCTCCCCGTTCAAGTAGCAATACCGCAAATCGGATACCACTTATGGATATAACATAGTTAACCAAACCYTCCGTATCGCCATTTTGAAAATTAAACTTCTCCAGTTCCTCCTTTGACAACGCTATATAGCCYGTATTKAGCTCWGGGAGAACKGTMAGTTTCTCCGAGAGGGCATGTCCCATCAATCGAATTCGATCTTCCGAATTGCTGTTAAATATTTCATTCTGGATCGTTAGATTATCTGCCCCTGCTTTAATCATTTCTCCCGCAATGAAATGGGCACGATACGTAGTCGAGCCATAAGCAMATGAACCRGTGTCAGTCAATATACCCGTATAGATGCMGGTGGCTACATTCTTATYGATCAAGGAMGCATCATCCATATAGTGTACAAACTCATAAATCAGTTCAGCAGTTGAACTCGCTTCAATTACACTTAGCTGGTAATCCGTAAAATTTCCGGGATTGGGATGATGGTCAATCAGAATGCTGGTACCTTCAAACTTCTCAACGGCCTCCGCAAGGCCCTTTGTTCTACCAGGTTCGTTATAATCCAGACAAAACAGGACTTCTGCCTCTTCTAATGTGTTCAGCGCCTTATGCTGGTGTGTCATATAATTAACCACCTCTTCATCACCCGGCATCCAATGTAAAAACTCAGGGTAATAGGTCGGCACAACAACCGTTACTTCATGTCCCTTTTGAACTAAATAATGGTAGACAGCAAGCGATGAACCCATTGCATCACCATCTGGAAACTGATGGGTAGTGATGGCTATTCGTTTCTTTGTACTGAGTAATTCTGAAATCTCCTTTATCTCCTTATCCGTCATATCATTCGATTAATTCCGGGGNACAGAAAACAGGTAAATTGGCTATCCCGCACCCCTTCGGAGTTCCCCGTCTCTCACCCCATGTCCTGTCCTCTTCAGCAAAGATAAGTTCTATTTGCTTCACGGCAACGTGTACGTTCATTAACCTGTTAACATTGACAGTTCTTCTCATCTCAATTTGAATTTCAAATTATAATTCGCATTTAATATTTACTTTCGCGGGCTGAATACCACAAGCACCATTTAAAAACTATAACGATGGCAGGAAATATTACATTGACGATGATTAAGCCAGAAGCCGTAGCTGAAGGCAATACGGGAGGAATTTTGGATATGATGAACAAGGGGGGATTTAAGATCAAAGCCTTAAAGCTTCTGCAACTCAGCGAAGAGCGGGCGAAGAGTTTTTACGCTGTTCATAGYGARCGGCCTTTTTACCAGGATCTTGTTAATTACATGACATCKGGCCCSRTYGTRGCAGCTGTTCTTGAGAAAGACRATGCGGTTCAGKCATTTAGAGATTTYATYGGYGCGACCAATCCWGCTGATGCRGCWGAAGGCACYATCCGWGCGRTTTATGGCCGMTCRTTGGARAGCAATGCSGTRCACGGCTCAGACAGCGATGAGAATGCYGCAATCGAAAGTGAATTTCACTTTAGCSCWGACGAGATCATTTGAGCATATTGGTCCTGGTCTATAACGTACCAGGCTGAATCTTCCGGTTTATCGCGATATGGCTCTAACCTATCGAAAGTCAAACCCGACTTTTTAAGTGAAGTTACAAAGCTTCACCCGTGTACTTTTGTACTTCTGGGTTTGAATGAAGCTCGAGGATTGTCTCCGCATCCCGAAGGTCAAATTCGCGCAAGAGAAGCCTATCCGTTTCCAGGATAACCTTCATCATCTGATAATGATCTCATTTACCGCCTCTTCTCCCAGATCTTTATTCATCATCTCTATTACCTTTGACTTCGAGTAGGTCAATTCCTGCTTGAGCGCAGCAGAATCAAAGGTCAGGTAGAGTTTCCCGTTGCGCAATACAATGCTGGTCGTGTGCTGCGTTATGCCGTTACCCATGAGCTTCTCCCAACARGCCTTAATGCGCACCTCCATCAATTTTTCCTCAAGGTTGTTCGCCTTCAGAAATGCTTTAATCGAATCCTTTAAGTTATGCTCCATTGTCTGGACTTGATATTTCTTTGAATTCCTCTACCTCTCCCGCTGCCACCTGGAATATCTTTACATTGTCATTTCCTGCCAATACTTCTCTYAAYCGCTCCTTGTGCGTGTGGGTAATRAATATCTGTCCAAAATCKTGTCCACTGACTCTTTCTATGAGCTGAACKACTCGCAGGGGATCAAGCTTGTCGAATATRTCATCCAGYAACAAAAGAGGTTTAAAGCCCTTTTCTGATTTAAGGAAATCGAATTGCGCCAGCTTGAGTGCTATTACRTAGGATTTTCGCTGCCCCTGTGAGCCCAACTTYTTAATGGGGTATCCATCTATAGTACAAAGCAAATCATCCCGATGAATACCMGCAGTTGAATACTGTACCATCCTGTCTTTGTCCATCGCATCYTTCAATACCTCYGCAAAATTTYGATCTGTCAACTGAGACCGATATTCTAAATTCACTGYTTCCTGTCCCTGGGAAATAAAGTCAAAATGCTGYTGAAAAATGGGCATAAAMGACTTYAAAAAAGYCTGWCKCTTTTCATGAATTRYRATRCCCAACTCTATRAGTTGCTCATCCCACACTGCTATTGCATCGCTRTCGAACATCCTCGCGGCGGCAAAATTCTTAAGCAAGGCGTTTCGTTGTGARAGAACCTTGTGGTAATTAATYAGCTTGTCCAGGTAGACATCATCCARCTGAGCAATTATTGCGTCCATGAATTTTCTTCTTAAATCGCTGCCCTCCTGTACCAAAGCCGTGTCTTCCGGAGAAATCAGAACTACRGGCAGYAATCCAATRTGYTCAGCCAGCCTGCTGTATTCCTTTTTGTTGCGCTGGAATTGCTTCTTTTTGCCCTTTTTGAATCCRCAATAAATCTGTTCTGTCTTGCCATCCAGGTCAAAATTTCCCTGTATGAYRTAAAAGTCACTATCGTGTTTTATGTTCTGACTCTCTATTGGATTGATGAAACTCTTGCAAAATGAGAGATAATAGATAGCATCAAGSAGGTTSGTCTTRCCACCACCATTATTTCCAACAAAACAGTTAATTCCACTGGTGAAGTTAAGCGTCACACTCTCGTAGTTTTTAAAGTTAACCAAACTCAGTTTTTTCAGATACATGTTCTAATTTCCTCTTTGTGGATTYCGTMTGTGCGAGCAATGAAAATTAATAAAATCCCCGTTAAGGAGAACCACTAAAGAAAAAAACTTATTTTTGCACCCGCCTACCGGAAGGCAGGCCCGCTTTTTCCGATTTCCCACCCGGATAGAGTCTGGGTGTGATCCGGAAGRAAAATMAAGCTAAAATGGCAAAGGAAAAAGACGATAAAATTGTTGATGTCGTAGAAGTCTACAGTAAGACGGAAAAGTACATTGATGAGAATCAGAAGAGTCTGACGATAATAGTAACTGCWATTGTCGTTATYATCGGGGTCTACTTCGGGTATGAAAAGTGGGTTGTCGCACCTCAGGAACTAAGGGCTCAGGAGGAGATGTACATGGCTGAAAACTGGTTCGAGATGGACTCTTTGGACCTTGCRATCAATGGAGATATGCAATGGCCGGGTTTCAAGGAAATCGTGGATGAATATGGGATTACACCATCTGGCAATCTTGCCAATTACTACCTGGGCATYTGTTATCTGCGCAAGGGTATGTATGCGGATGCTATCGAGAATTTAAGTGCATTTGATTCGGATGATATGATAGTGAGTTCGATTGCRACTGGCGCAATTGGYGATGCCTACATGGAGCTCGGCGAAACCAAGAAGGCAGCTTCATTCTACATGGATGCAGCTAATGACAGAAAGAACGATTTCACCACCCCAATATATTTGATGAAGGCCGCAGCYGCTTATGAAGAGCTARGTAACTACAAAAAGGCTTTYGGGATATATGAAACCATCAAGAAGAACTATCCTGATACGAAGGARGGACTGGAAGTGGATAAGTACCTGGCAAGAGCTAAATCCATTGCTAATTCCAAGTAAGTCCCGTGTCTAGCCAGGCCGACATTTCCCATCAAATTGAAGACGTACCCTCTGCAAGYGACATGCGATTCGGTATAGTAGTTGCTGAATGGAACGCGGAAATTACAGAGGCAATGTRTACAGCRGCAGTGGATACCCTAAAGRAATATGGGGYTGATGGTGAAAACATTCTRAAGCATTAYGTRCCCGGAAGTTTCGAGCTTCCGCAGGCGGCACAGTTTTTAGCTGAMAGCAAYAARGTTGATGCTGTTATATGTTTGGGATGTATTATTCAGGGCGAGACCCGGCATTTTGACTTYATTGCAGARAGTGTGGCAAACGGAATTCAAAATGTAGGYATGAAATTCAATATGCCKGTAATATTCGGTGTGCTTACACCAAATAAYCTGGATCAGGCTAAAGACAGRGCTGGAGGYAARCATGGGAATAAAGGAGAGGATGCAGCCATTGCTGCTATAAAGATGAYACAYCTGAAAAGAACAATTRRTTYGTASAATWAGCGCGGATTTGATAGTTGACTATAATGTGAACAGGTATTGGTAATGCGYTGTCAGAATACAATTCGAGAAAAGCTAAACTTAAATTCATTTACCTCACTAGATTCAATATAAACACCACCATCATGAAAGTATTAATCACTCTTATTTCAGTATTGACGATTTCACTTACGGCGCTTGCTCAACAAGATGTGCTGGATAAAGGCATTGCCGCCTATCAGAAAAGGGCTGAGGGAGCAGTTGGTTTGGTCGCAAAACCAGATAATATCAACAAGGCTATTGGTCATTTTAATACGGCTGCTGCGGAAAAGGAAACGGAGCTCGAAGCCTCCATTTTTTTGATGAAATGCTACTATTATAAGGGAACCTTTGTAGAAGTTGACAAGGAGAAACGCCTGGCTGTATACAATTCAAGTAAGGCCTTGGGAGAAAAGATGATGGCTACATACCCAAAGTCGGCTCCGGTAGTTTATTGGCACGCAGCGAACATGGGCAAATGGGGTGAGACTTCCGGTATCATGAAAGCAGCTAAAGAGGGATTGGCGGATCTCATGAAGGAATGGTGTGAAAAAGTAATTTCCCTGGATGCCAATTACAAGAACGGCGGTGGATACAGGATGTTGGGTATTGTACATTTCAAAACACCCTATATCCCATTCGTCCTTTCCTGGCCAGATAATGATGATGCTTTAATGCACCTTAAAAAGTCTCTTACCTACAATGACAAGGATTTTATTGGCAATGTGTATTATGCGCAAGCTTTAAAGAGTGATGGAGAAAAAGATGATGCAATTGCGATATTGGAGAAAATCGTCCTGCTGAAGCCCAATAAGACCCAATTATTGGAAGACAAAAAAGAACTTAAAGAGGCTAAGGCTTTACTTGAGAAGTATAAGTAGTTATTGGTTGTTGGTTGTTGATTGGTTGATTGGTTAAATGGTTGATTGGTTTGGTCTGGRATARGAGGTTAGGATACRTTATTCATGSAAAGCAATTCCCTTTAAAAATCAGCCTGAATGTGGGATTGGRRAMYWKRYTYYTGWGTTTYRYAYRCARRGGCCAKGAYGCCGGACCARGATTAAATCGATATTTTAAATTATCAGATCAACGATTTGTAAATTTGTACAAATTATGCCACTCATAAATGCCCAGGTGGTGAAACCTGCCTGCCGGTGCCGAAGGCATCCCTTTGGGGCAGGCAGGTTGGTAGACAAAAAAAGTAATGTTCTATGTTTATTCAATAAAAAGTAGGGAGAGAAACTATATTTATGTTGGACTTACCGAAGATATAGACAGAAGAATCAATGAACATAATTCAGGAAAGAATAAAACAACAAGACCTTACAAACCCTTTGAGTTAATTTATGAAGAGCAATTTAGGACCAGAACGGAAGCAAGAAGGAGGGAGAAATACTTAAAGGCAGGATCGGGAAAGGAATTTTTAAAGCGTTTATAATGCCCAGGTGGTGAAACTGGTAGACACGCTAGCTTGAGGGGCTAGTACAGACAGTGAAATAGAACTCACTTAAACGACTGAAAGACAGTCAAATGAAATGTTTTAGTGATCTAAAGAACGTGCTTTACTAAAACAATATCAAAACAAAGGTAGCTACGATGTTTGAATTATTAGCAATCTTTGTTACAAATGCGCGAGTGGTGAAATTGGTAGACACGTCAGCTTGAGGGGCTGATGACCGCAAGGTTGTGCAGGTTCAACTCCTGTCTCGCGCACTTAAAAGCTGGCCATGCCGTAACGGGACCTGTCCATTCAAGTCCTGTCTCGCGCACTAAGAGAAGTAACTTTACGCCATTAGCGAGTCAGAAAACTCAAACTTGGGGGCTACATCCATAACGGATATTATGGCAATGCCATAATCGCCCCGTTGTGCGCAGTGGGGCACAAAATAAAAAACCAAAATAAAATGAGGGTAATTATAGCATTGTCATTGTTAATCTTGATAGGTTGTTCTGATCAACCATCAACTTCACATCTGAATACAACAAGGGAATTTGAGATACAAAAAGTCATTGCTGAATTTGAGCATCAATTAGCAAAAGATGTTGAAGAAGATGATATAGCAAGTATATCTGCTGCCATAGTTATTGATGGCAAAGTGGTCTGGTCAAACGCATTTGGTATGGCAGATATTGAGAATAAAATTAACGCTGATACATCTACGATATATCGAATATCATCAATGTCAAAGACTTTTACTGCATTTTTAATGATGCAACTAATAGAAGAAGGATATTTTAAACTTGAAGATACCGTAGAGAATTACTTTCCCGAAATTCAACAATTAATAGGATATTCTGATTCCACTAAAATCACCTTTAAACATCTAGCAAGTCATACTTCGGGATTATTCGTGGAGCCAGAACTGAAGGATGCGAATGCAGGGCCAATTGCTGAATGGGAGGATAAATTGTTGTTAGCAATTCCAGCTACATCATTTCAATATAAACTTGGAGAAAAGTACAGTTATTGCAATATCGGATATGGAATACTTGGGTTAGCAATTTCAAGAGCCGCAAATAAACCGTTCATGGAATTAGTTCAAGAGAAAATATTTGACCCTTTAAAAATGAACAATAGTTTTTTCATCGTTCCTGATGGGGATACAATGAGATTAGCAACAGGATATGATGGAGGGCCAATGGGTGAAATTAAGACAGAAATCCCCAAGAAAGAACATAAAGGTCGGGGGTACAAAGTGCCAAATGGAGGAATCTACTCTACATCCAATGATTTAGGAAAATTTTTAATTGCTAATATGGAGTTTTCAGATGAGCCAATACTTAGCAGGGAAAATTGTGAATTAATGCAAGAAATCTGGACTCCTAAAGTGGATGGATGGAGAAACAAGTACGGGTTGGGTTATAACATAATTAATCATAAAGGGTTGATGGTATGTAGTCATGGAGGGAATAACTTAGGATATTCATCAATGTTTATGTTTGAAAAAAATAAAAAAATAGGTGTCATAATCTTGAGGAATTATGCTTGGGGCATGACGTGGCAGGTCATGAGGTCTTGGATGTTGATAAAAAAATTATCGGAAATGGATGACTTAGAAAAAACCGCTCAACATACTGATTAAACATCTCACACCCTTTGTTCTTCCTCGAAAATTATAACTCATTCTTAAGAAAACCCTGCTCACAGATGGGCTTTTTTACTTTGAGAGCYAAGCTTRCTTGARRGGCGYATGTYGTAAGACGTGAAGGTTTGAGTCCCCCCTCGCGTACATTAAAAATTCATCCACGTTTCGAGTGGATTTGGATTACCTTAGTCTTCCTATAAGCTATTGACAACCTTCAACTTGTGGGTTGCATATATTGCAAATAAGGGAACTTGTTCCTTTAGCCAAACCTTGTAGCACATTAAAAAAGGACAATGAAAATGACGACTTATATAATCATAGGAGCAGCAGTAATAGTTGCCGTGGGAGTATTCATCGCCTGTAAGCCAAAGACAAACAAGGCTGACAAGACAAAAGAACAAACAGAAGTCCAATCCGACATTGAACAACTACAAGACAACCCCTACGAAGGATTAAGAAACATGGCATTTAGTACAACACCTGAACAGCTTGGGCTTCAAATACCAAGCGACCAGACAAGAGTGTACGGAATTGTAATGGATTGGGACATGGGAGACGCTGTTGCAACCACTGTAGCCTACGAGACAGGAGACGCAAGTATGTATTTGAGTACAGGCGGTGGAGTAATCGGTGGTGGACAACACGACAATGTGAGAACAGTCGTTGCACCATATGTCAAAAAAGGACAGGACTACCTTGACAAAGCAACCAAGACCGACTTAACACTACTGCCAGACAAGAATTGCGTTCGATTCTACCTGTTGACAAATAAAGGGACTTATTACGAACAGGAGACCATAACAAACATTGAAAACGAGAAATCGGCCTGGTTCCCGTTGTTTGAGGAGGCAAATAAAGTATTGACAGAATTACGACTGACAAGTGAAAAGAAACAAAAAAACGGGCTCCAGCAAAAGCTATGAAACCATAGTCGCACAAAGCCAACACACAAACCCAAACTACGGTTCATAGCAAAACCGTTAGAGCATATTGACAAAAGCTATGGAAAGTAAGTGGTGGTGTTATTTAATGTTGGGTATGCTAGTTGTTGCTTGTTCAATAGACCAAGAGAACCAAGGTGAGCCTGAAATTCCTGGAGAGCTAGTTCTTGAAGATATTGAAGAAGAAGAAATAATACCAATTCCACTACCATCTTTAAATCCGCATTTCGATGATAACGGAGAATTGATTTGCGACTGTCAAGAAAATGATGGGACCATGATATCAATTGTTGATGCTGACGTATCCTACAGAGTTAACAATGTGCTAATTGAAGACACAATCATCTCTGGTAGATCGTCCCAAGAGTTCGTTAAGTGGTTTCGTGAGAATGCAAGTGCCGGTGATACGGTGATAATTGAAAACCCTGTGTTCCGCACCGAGAACGATACGAACCTTTGGATAATGGATTGGCCCAAGTTTGTTATAATAAAGGGTGCGTAACATTGGACTTGCTACATTTGACTGGACAGTATTTAGATCAAATGCAACAAGTCCAGGCAAGTTGGTAGCCAAGTACGCTTGAGGGGCGTATGTCGCAAGACGTGGGGGTTCGAGTCCCCCCTTGCTCGGTTAAGCGTAGTGTCCTCGCTACGCTTCTTCAATGCAGGCCTCTGGCCTATGAACATGTCTTCCACTTTGTCGTCAAAACCTCAACTGCCAAAAATCCTAACTGTAGCGTGATGA